>JAGGSM010000078.1 GCA_021159105.1 Candidatus Bipolaricaulota bacterium | reverse complement strand
CGCCGATGCCCGCTCCTCCCAACGATCGTCTTTGCTGAGAAAAGAGCGGATAGGATTGATTCTTCCACTGCTTCAATCGTTGCTTGAAAGATTTCGTTGATCGCATGGCCAGAATCGTTCAGCCTGCGTTCATCGACGAACACACGCTCTTTGTCATCGGGGACCTTGTTTGCCGTGCTGAAGGCAATGGCGAACTCTCCGCTTCCGTTGTGGCACGTCCCTCCTGTACGGGCGATTCCGAAGGCCGCCCGCTTGGCGACCCGCGTCAACTGCCGATGCGATAGGGGAATATTAGTGCCTATCACAACTACGATCGACCCCTCATCGGCAGGAGTCGGCTCTCTCCCGTAGTCGTGAAGCATGCGCCCCACCTTGACACCATCGATCATCAGCTCCTCTCTGCGCCCGAAGTTGGGGAGGCTGAGCACACCGAGCGTGTATTCCTTACCATCCAGGGTGATGGTGCGCGACGCGCTCCCGATGCCGCTCTTAAATTCAAAGGCGCTCATCCCGACACCGGCCCCGACGACACCTTCCTCGACCGCGCCAACCGAAGCGCTGCCAAGCGCCTGAAATACATGTTCTTTCTCCACGGCGCGCGCATGAATGTTGTTTAAGTAGGAGTCATTACACTCGGCGACGACCGGGTTGATCGATGCGATCTCGCGATCCGGCATACCGTACTTATCGATCACCCACGCGATGAGGGCGTCGCTCACCTTGCCCACATTGAGGGTATTGGTCAGTAAGATCGGGGTCTCGATCGTCCCCAGCTCGTTGATCTGCGGAAAGCCGATCGCTTTGCCGAACCCGTTTATCGTCACTGCGGCGGCGTGTACCTTCTCGTAGAACAGGTTTCCGGCATGGGGAATGATGGCGGTGACGCCGGTACGAATGTTGTCTCCCTCAATCAGCGTTGCGTGACCCACCGCCACGCCTGGGACATCGGTGATCCCGTTCGTCCCTCCGGTTGGAAGCCGACCGATCGTGATTCCATTATCCCGCAACACAAACGACATCATCTCCCCCTAGCCAGAGATACAGCGCGTTCCGCGAGAATGGAGAGTGGATCGAACACCGGAACCGACAGTGAGCCAGCAGGGACGACAAGGGAGAGCTCGGTACACCCGGGGATGATCCCCTGTGCCCCGCGAGCCATCAGTTCTTGCGCCACATCGATCACCGCGTCCTTCACGCTGTGATCACCCGCCTTGATCGCGTGGATCGCGCTCATAATGACGGCGTCCTGTTCTTCACTCGGGACAATCAGATCGATGTTCCCCTCAGCAAAGGCACGCTGATAGAGGCCACTTTGTAGTGTCCCTGTGGTAGCGAGAAGGCCTATCTTATGCAGCGCGGGCCGCTGATCCGCAACGCGCAAGGCTGTCTCGCCGATCATGTCGATGATCGGTATCGAAACTTCTTCTCTCAGTTCGTGGAGCCAATAATGGGCTGTGTTACAAGGAATAGCGATGAAATCAGCCCCTGCGCGTTCCAGGTTCTGCGCCGCTGCGACCAGCGCTGGAAGCGGGCTCTCGCCTTCTCCGATGATCGCAGCGGTGCGGTCAGGGATCTTGGGGTTGCTATCGATTAGAACATGCAGATGGTCCTGATCGTGCTTGGCGGGAGTGATGTCGAGAATACGGCGGAACAGCTCCGCCGTCGCCTCTGGCCCCATCCCGCCGAGGATACCTACGGTTCGTTCAGGCATTCGCGTGCTCCTTTCAATCCCATGTTGCAATACGCATATCGCCTAAATTCCGAGGCTTTTCAACCGCGTATCGATTATCCCACCCATGCTCGACTGCGTTGTCCCAGCGGAAATGGGTTGAGATCCCACTTCTCGCACTGCGCACATTGCCGCCTCGCTCAACGCTTCGAACTGCCACGGCAACGATGAGATACCAAATGCGCCGGCCAACCGAATAAGCACCTCCCAGGTCTCTGATTCGATGGGGCTCTTTGCTGCAATTGATAGCTCCTTCTCTCCACGTACGGTCAGTACGTGTCCGCGTGTTTCATACGGCAATCGCATTGGGAAGACAACATGCGCGTGGTCGGTCGTCGCTGTTCTGACCGAACTGACCGCCACCAGCGTCTCAACCCCCATGAACTGCTGTCTCCCCGAGGGAGTAGCCATCGGATCCGCTCCAATGGCGAGCCACGCTCGTGTCGAAGGGCGAAGCTCCTCGAGGAACCCTAGTCGGCGTAAGCCCATCGCGTTCACGGTTGCCGGGATCACTGTCATGCGCCAGTCAGCATGCGCAGAAAGCGACTTGCTAATCTGTCCCAATGCTTCGCGCGGGATGTTGTCTTCCTCGATGACAAAGAGAGGGGCGACATTTCCCAACTCCAGATCAGCGATGAACGCTGCAAGATCCTTCGGCTCAAGTTCAACCTGAGCTCCAGGAACGTTAGCGCCGACGCTTGCAACAGTTGCTCCACGCTTGATCGCTTTACGAAGGAGCACATCGAGCACGACCTTTTCATGACCGTTACGCTCTCCAACAACAACGATCAGCTCGGACGATTCCAACGCGGATATTGGGACAACTCGGTCGCCGTTCAACTGCGTGTGCAAGCATGACGGCATGACGTCGAACGTCGGCGCGCCCGCCCTTAATCCTTCGGAGAGGCGCGCAACGAGCCATCCCTCCTCACACGTCAGAAGCCCCGTGCCGAAGACAGCGATGTTTCCCTTGGCGAGATCAAGCTGCTCACGCGCCTGCTTCAGCGCCTCGTCCCATGGAACTTCAACGAGGGAGCTTCCGCAACGGACCATCGGCTCAGTGATCCGCTTTGCGTTGGAAATAGTGTGCCAACCGTACCTTCCGCGCGCGCAGATGACATCGTTGGGGTCTGAAACCGTCGTGCGCATGTACTTTCCGTTCATGCTGAGCACTTTCACGTCGCACCCCATGCCGCATAGCAAGCATGTGGTTTTCGTCTCTTCCAACTCGTGCGGAACTTGTTTCCCGATGACGCTGCGATCCTGCAGCGCTCCCGTCGGGCAGATGTCGACACACGCGCCGCATGAAACACAATCGGAATCCTGCCAGGCTTCATCGAACGGAGCCTGTACGTCCACTACGATGCCCCTATTCACGAAGTCGATCGCATTGACCCCACACACCTCAGAACAGACCCGAATGCACCGCCCGCACGATATACACTTGCCCGCTTCGTGCACGATGAACGGATGTCTCTCATCGATGCCCTTGTGGAGCATGTCTCCGCTGTAGGCATCTTGAGACGCACCTGTCTTGGTGGCGTACTCGCGCAGCAGGCAACTGTTGTAGGCCATGCAACCGCACTCGAGGCAGCGCTGACCAGCGATCATCGCTTCCTCTTCGCTCAGACCGCTCTCATACTCATCGAAATCAGTGATCCGCTCGGCAACTGGACGAACAGGTGTTCGGATGCGCGGGGAGCGGGCGGGATTCCCGATGTCCTTGCGGGTAACATCGTGTTTGACATGAATGTATAGGCTGGGCAGCTCAATCTGCTCGCCGCGTAGGAAGCGATCGATGGCATCCGCGGCACGATGCGCTGCGCCTACAGCCTCCACCGCGATGCTTGGACCTGTGACCACGTCCCCGCCGGCAAAGACCTTGGAATCGGAGGTTTGCCCGGTCCTTTCGTTGGCAACGATCATCCCTCTCCTGTCAAGCGAGATGCCGCTCTCGGCAAGAGAACTCGTATCGACCATCTGTCCAACGGCGAGAAGGGCCATCCCCGCCTCAACCTCGAACTCGCTTCCTTCCACCGGAACGGGACGCCGCCGACCGCTGTCATCGGGCTCCCCAAGCTCCATCCGCACGCACTTAACTGCGGACAGGGTCGCTCCGTCAGAGATGAATTCGACCGGTTGCGTCAGGTAGGAAAAAACGATGCCTTCCTCTTCAGCCTCTTCTACCTCGTGCTCCAACGCGGGCATCTGCTCCTGCCCCCTCCGATAGAGAACCGTTACCTCTGCGCCCAAGCGGATCGCGGATCGAGCGGCATCCATCGCCGTGTTACCGCCACCGATCACGGCCACCTTCTTGGGAAGGATCGGGCGTTCCCCTTCATTGACCTTCCGCAAGAACTCGGAGCCCTGCATAACCGCCGGGTGCTCCTCACCAGGCAGGCCCATGGAGCGCGATCCCCAAGCACCGAGGCCGAGAAAGACCGCGTCGTATTGGCTCTTCAGCTCATCGTAATCAATATCCTTTCCCAGGCGCTTTCCGTTGTAGAAGACGATGTTCATGCGCCGCAGTACGTCGATCTCCCGATCGAGCACGTCCTGCGGGAGGCGATAATCGGGGATTCCATAGCGCAACATCCCTCCCATCTTCGGCATGGCATCGAATACATGAACCGTGTGCCCGCGCCGGCGCAGGAAGTAGGCGGCACTCAATCCAGCCGGTCCACCACCGACCACTGCTATCACTTTACCCGTGTCGGGGAGGATGCTCGGGAGATAATCGATCCCATAGTCTCCGACGAACCTCTTTATGTGACGGATCTGCACCGGCTCGTCCGCAATCTGACGCCGACAGGCATCTTCGCATGGCGCGGGACATATGCGTCCGAACACTGCCGGGAAAGGCAGGGCCTCGTACAGTAATTGCAGTGACTCCTCAAACATCTTGTTTGCCGTAAGCCCCACGTACCCCTGGCAGTCCGTGTGCGCGGGACAGGCCTGCTGACAGGGGGCGACACAGTCCCCCCAGTGGTTACTGAGCAGCAGCTCGATCGCTGTTCTGCGTGTATCCTCGGCTTCAGGCGAGTTCGTCGTAACGACCATTCCATCGCGGACCGGTGTGGAGCAAGATTTGACGATCCCCATCCCTTCCACATCTACAACACAGGTACCGCAAGAGTTGTACGGTGCAAGTCGGTCTTCCGCGCACAGCGCTGGAATCTCGATTCCAGCACTACGGGCAACAGTGAGGATCATCTCTCCTTCCTGCGCCTCCAGCTTCTTCCCATTGATTGTTACTGTTATCATGACTCTTCCACCCCAGAGAGAACATCGATTGCGCCGAATGGGCAGACTTCATA
>JAGGSM010000139.1 GCA_021159105.1 Candidatus Bipolaricaulota bacterium | reverse complement strand
TCCGTGCGCACCTGGCACGTTCGCCACCGTCTCCACTGCACGGGTTTCGGTGTCGATGAACACGAAATACGCCGCCCTTCCGAACGTTGGATCGACCTCTGCCGTCAACCCTTCTCCTCTAGCTGTGATACAGACTTTCATCAGTCGCTCCTCCGTAATTAGCTTTGCAGCGATCGTACCCGCGGATGTAAATGCGGACAAGTTACCGCCGCCCGTCCGCGATTGAAAAATCCTCGCGGAGCAGCGTATTATAAGCATATGCACAGAAAATTTCCAGCGGCCATCTCCTTTCGACTCATCGACAGGTGAATGAACTACCCCCGCCGCAAGGCAATGGTGCATCAATAAGCTCTGTAAGAACCACGCCCTGAGGGTGGCGAATCGACCGTCGCAGGGGATTGACAGCGCGTGAGGGGCGTCGCTATAGTGTTACGAGCAAACAATGAGGAGAGAAGAATGGGCCGATACAAGAAGCTTCGCTACTGCCAAGAATTCATGGGATACAACCTATTCAAACCGAGCGGCGTACCGCTTTCGCAGATCGAGACAGTAACGATAGCACTCGACGAGTTGGAGGCGATGCGCCTGTGTGACCTGGAGGGGCACGATCAAGGGCGCGCAGCAGAAGAGATGGGAGTCTCGCGAGGAACGGTGCAGCGACTCGTCTACTCTGCTCGCAGCAAGATGATAGATGTGGTGATACACGGCAAAGCGCTCACGGTTGAAGATACAGAACATGTAGTCGTTCGAGGTCCTGGACGAGGAGGGCGCGGACGGCACGGCCGCGGAATGGGCCGTGGACGAGGAGCGGAATGATCATGCAAGAGCAAGCAATGGCAGAATGACAGGTATCCAGGGGCGCATTTCCTCTCCAGTTGTGTTGGGGAAGAGACAGTGGAGCGTGTAATCTGTAAGCAAGGAGAAACACGGCTACAGAGAACAACGGTGACCCGGGATGGGATGACATTGGTGATCAGAAATGTCCCCGCAGAAGTGTGTGAGAATTGTAGAGAGGCATATGTAGATGAGATCACGTCTCGTGAGATCCTGCATCGTGCGGAAGAAGCGGCATCGGCAGGAGCAATGGTGGATGTTCGAGAGTACGTAGGTATTACAGAGAGCTAGCATAGCTCGCGGACTCAGGACTGCCGGCAGGGTGTATAGTTGTTGGCTTTGAGGTGATTGAGATGAGAAACGTGATCCTGGGTTTGGCTCTCGTGATGATCCTGGCTGGAAGCGCGGTGGCGCAGACATGCACCGTACGGACCTACTTTGGCTCACCTACTGAGAGCGAAACGATTAAAGTGGCGATCATTCAGGCCATCGACGGAGCAAGAACGAGCCTGGATATGGCGCTGCACTCCTTCACCGACGACCAACTCGGAGACGCCGTCGTACGGGCCGCACGGCGTGGGGTGAACGTGCGGGTGATCCTCGGTTCGGGGCAGGACAAGATACTTGGTGGAGAATACGACAAGCTGGTGGCGGCAAATGTTGAGGTAGTCGTTGTTGGGTCGCAAGCCCTCTTCACCCACAGATTCGCCGTTGTCGACGAGGAGATGGTGATCACAGGCTCCTACGACTGGTCGGATTACTCCAATAAGAGCAGGTACGACGACGTGCTATTCATCTCCTGCCCTGCGGGGAGCAGCACAGCACAGGAGTTCACAGCGGAATTCGAGCAGCTCTGGGAGAAGCTGGGGGCAGAGACGGGAACCATCGTCACTCAGCCAAGCCTTGCTTCCGGTGTGCAGTCAGTGGTCATCCACTCGGTCGATCCTGCCGGAGAGTGCATACAGCTTCTCGATGTCTCGTCTGCTCCGATCGACATCAGCGGCTGGCGGCTGAGCGATCTGGAGGGAAGCTACACGTTCCCCCCTGACACCGTCCTGAAACCGGACGAACCCTACAGGATATGTATAGCCACGTACAATCCCACCTACGATCCGCACGGCCTGTACCTGAACGACGATCACGACGAGGTCTTCCTGATCACCCCGGACGGCAGGATCATCGACGAGCGTGTATGGGGGGACTGACAAGTCTTGCCACAGGCCATCCTCTTGCAAAGACGTGACACAGTGACGCGTGGGCAGAACGGGGAACGGGACATGAACTCGGAGCTTGGAGTGTGGAACGTGGAACGAAGAAGGCATGATTTAGGTAAGATCCTCTCTGCCGGGGTGTGGATGTGCTCTTCGTCCTGTGAATGATGATCGGCCAGGAACAGATGATATACTATTAGTGAGGTCAAATCCCCTGCGGGGGGGCTATTTTCCCCTTTTTTGGCGTGCTTCTCACAGAGATTCCTGATACACCGTCTGCTTGCGGCGGGGTAGTTCATTTCCTGCGGCTATTGACAGAGCCCCCGAATGCTTGTATAGTGGATTAAGCATACGGACGTATTAATGCTAGATTCTGAAACAAGGTAAACCTACCGCGAGGTAGGGGCGCAAAGCCACGGATCTCAAGAAGACCGCCGGGTTGCCAGGGTCAAGGGGCTGGTCTAGTGGCTGTAGTGGCGCTGTGTAGAGGATGTTTGTTGATGACGCTCTTCGTTTACGGAAGAGCGTTTTGCTTTGTCAACAGCGAAGAGACCGCTGCAGGAAGGTGATGTGCCGTAACTAAGTAGGGGAGGGCGAGAATGCCAAGGAGAACCTTCTGGGGGCTCTTGTTCCTGGTGGTAGTTGTAATCATCGGGGGGTGTGCGGCATTCGCGCAGATCTCGGGGCGTTTCGGGTTGGATCTTGTTGCCCGACGGATTCCAACAACGTTAACAGGCGAGATAAAGCTAGATACACCGAGCGAGTTTACAATGCTGGAGTTCGCCATTGCATCCAACCTCATCTTGAACGCGAGCTTCGGATTTGCCGACCTGAATATTGACGCCGTGGTGAACACGGCGGGGCCGGAGCACTGTGTAATCAAGGCACCGCTGAACCTGGACAAACTCACCTTCTACGAGGTTGAATTCGATAAGCTGAGCATCGTTCCCGAGATGTGGTTTGCCGTGCCATTTGAGGCAGTTACCGACGTAAACAACCTGCCGAACTCGGTGATCATCCCCCCCGGGGACATCATGTTCGTCAAGGCGCGGGTCACCGTTTCTACAACGATCTCGGGATTCAGCATCAAGACGCTGGGGATGCTGGAGGACATCAACTTTCCCAATCCAGGATCTTCTTACACCCCGCTGTATTATCCGGTGCAGAGTCAGAGTTACGCTGTTGGAAGCTTGGTCACCGCTAGTTGGCGTGCGCAAGGGGGGTTCTCGATGAGCGCGAATATCGGTGTGAACGCGTCGCAGTCTGGAAGAAGCGTTAAGGGCTACTCCGCCACTGGAAGTGTGCTCCCCGACAACTTCTTTGCTCGCGTCAGCATCAGCGGTATTAAGCTGGCAGACATGAACCTAGGGGGCACAGAATTTCAGTCGGTGATGTTGGGCACGAGCTTCGCGTACACAAAGCCACCCACAGGCACGGAAACAACCCACTTCAGCACGACGATCAACCTCTCTGGCAGATTGTGGGACAAGGTGAGCATTGGGGGCTCAGTGACTCTCGCTCCATTTCCGCCCAAGTTTGGCGGGGTAACGCTCTCTATCAGCATGGAGCCGTTCCGGGTGGCCTTTGCGCTGGACACGATGGAACTTAAGTCGATGTCGTTCAGCTTCGGCTCCGGCCTCAACATGGGAGCGATGACCGGCAGGTTCTCGATGACAGCCTCAGGGCTGGAGAGGGGGATGACGGGCTTGTCGATGCGATTATCGCTGTCGCAAGGGCTCTTCTCCGCGGGGACTAGTGTGGCCTTTGCCAATCGCGCCGAGAAGTTTGGGTTTGCCAGTTTAGGAAGCACGCTGACGTTTAGGCTTAGTCCAGCGGTCGTGACGGTACAGGCGACATTTGGACGATACGGACTAACGCGCGCCGCGGTCACCGCCGGCGTGGTGTTTTAGGGGGGGGCGAGATGAAACAGGTAATAGAGATAAACATACGATTTAAGGCGAGGCATAGCATGTTCTCATCCCACCGTTGGATCTTGGTATTGTCCGCTCTGCTGGCGTGCATTATTACGATCGGCGTTTCAGGATTTGCAGGGACCGCAACTACGACCACACTGGCTTCGTCTCTCAATCCGTCGACGTATGGCCAGGATGTAACGTTCACCGCCACGGTAGCTCCTGTTCCAGATGGAGGCACAGTAGAGTTTAAAGATGGAGGTACCAGTATCGCCAGTGTTGCGGTCAATACCACTACGGGGAAGGCTTCCTTCACAACAAACTCCTTATCTGTAGGCACGCACGTGATCACCGCCGCGTATTCCGGGACAACCAACTACGACCCCAGCACCTCCAACACGGTAAATCAGGTGGTAAAGCGAGCATCCAAGGTGGTCGTCTTCTGTGCGGATACTCCGCTGATCGTAAATACGCCGGCTACAGGGACCGTGACAATAACAGGTGTCCCTGATGCTGGTTCTGCACCGCCGACCGGGAAGGTGCACCTCTCTCATACTGGAAATGGCACGTTGTCTCCTTCTACTTATACCTTGCAAGAGAGCGACGGTGGGCAGTTCGAATTCACATATACCCCTGCGGACGGGGATAACAGTCCGCATGTGATTACGGCGTCATATGATGGCGACAGCGAATATGCTCCGGGAACGGACACGTTCGAACAGGAGGTCACGAAACGTGCTGTCGACATCCAGATGAGCCTGTCACCTACGTCCGTGTACGTCCTGCAGCCGGTGACGGTCAGCATCCATGTCGAGGATGATACCACGGCGGGATCCCCTCCAGCCGGTTGGCCTAATGGGATAGAGATAAGCTTAGACGACGGGGGCGCGGGAGGAACGTTTTCGGATGACACGCCAGCCCTCAATGGAAGTGGCAATTGCACGGTGACCTACACCCCGGGTCCGATTTCGGGCTCGCCGCCGGAGACGGTGACGATTACCGCCTCCTACACTGAATCTTCAGTCTACATGGCCAAATCGGTGAGCCAGTCGATCTCCGTGGACCTTCGCCCCACCCAGACCACGGTGAAGTTCGACACCTCCGAAGGAATCTTGGTGAACGAATCCACCGGGCTCACCGTCACAGTCAAGGATATGGC
>JAGGSM010000276.1 GCA_021159105.1 Candidatus Bipolaricaulota bacterium | reverse complement strand
CAGACCGTCGTGAGACAGGTCGGTCTCTATCCACCGTGGGCGTAGGAGACTTGAGAGGGACTATCTCTAGTACGAGAGGACCGAGATAGCTAGACCAATGGTGCACCAGTTGTCCCGCCAGGGGCATCGCTGGGTAGCTAAGTCTGGTTTGGATAAGCGCTGAAGGCATCTAAGCACGAAGCCGTCCTCAAGACAAGGTCTCCATATTAGGCCCCTTCGAGACTAGGAGGTTGATAGGCCACAGGTGTAAGCGCAGCAATGCGTTCAGCCGAGTGGTACTAATAGGCCAATTGCTTGTATGATACACACCCTGTTCATTTGTCAAGGAAGATATTATAGAGATTCCAGGTGACATTTGGCGGAGGGGAAACACCCGTTCCCATACCGAACACGGCAGTTAAGCCCTCCTGCGCCGATGGTACTAGTCCTGCGAGGGGCTGGGAGAGTAGGTCGTCGCCTGGTTTTTTCTTTGTCTGCTCTTTGGTTCCCGTAGGTTGGAACGACTATGGGCGGATTGTTCGATGAGCTCCACAAGTGTAGAATGAATCCCATGAATGCTCATCCGGATAGAACTTCCCTTCGCTTGGAGACTGGCGTTGGCGTGACGCTCCTGGGTACAGCGATCAATGCTCTGCTCGTTGCGCTCAAGGTCGTGGTCGGCCTGGTGACCGGATCGATTGCTCTCATCGCAGATGGGATTCACTCGGCTTCCGACATCGCGACCGACCTCGCGGTGATCAGCGGGATCAGACTGGCGGCTCGACCTCCTGATTCTAGCCACCCGTACGGACACGGTCGCTACGAGACGTTCGCCGCTGGAGGAGTGGCGATCGGTCTGATCTGTGTGGGGCTGCTAATCGCCTGGCGTGCCGGATCTGAGCTCTACGCCCATGTTATCTCCCTTCCCGGCCCATGGGTGCTCGTTGTGGCCACTGCATCGATCATCTCCAAGGAATGGATCTACAGGCGTACTCTGTGCGTGGCACAACGACTGAACAGTGCGGCCCTGCACGCAAACGCCTGGCACCATCGGTCCGACGCGCTCTCCTCGGTGGCGGTCCTGTTCGGAGGCATCGGGGGGCTTATCGGCTGGGGACACGCCGATCAGATCGCCGGTATCGTCGTTGGGGCGATGGTCATCGCAGCAGGTGCGAAGACCGTGTGGGGAGTCCTGCATGAGCTGTTGGAAGGCTCGCTCTCCGCCGCAGAGATCGGGGCGATCAAGGAGGCGGTTGAGAAGGTTGATGAGGTGCACAGCTTCCATCAACTGAGAGCGCGCAGCGTTGGGAGAGAAATGTTCGTCGACCTGCACGTGCTCGTCGATCCCCACCTCTCGCTCCTTGCCGCTCACGATATATCGATGAAGGTCGAGGAGGAAGTACGATCCGCCTGCACTCGTCCGGTCAACGTTACGGTGCACGTCGAACCGGACACCCCTGAGCTTGCTCTTCACAACAAGGCCTAGTGATGGTCCTTCAGAAGCTGTGCGATGGCATCGAGCTGAGTGAAATCCAGCACCTCTCCGCGGAGGGTCGGATCGACGCCTATCGAGCGGAGGAGTCCCTGTACATCATCGACTGGGAACAGGTCCCGCAGAGCCCCTCTGATCATCTTTCTACGCACCCCGTACACAGCGCGCACGACGGAAAAGAAGTCGTTTTCATCTGCTGTGAAGCGAGGCCTGTCCAGGAATGACATCGACCACAGAGTAGAGTCAACATCAGGGGCAGGAAAGAACGATCTCCGCGACACACTGCGAAGGGACTTCACGTCGGCATATGCCTGGATCAGAACCCCAAGGGATGTCCCATCCCGTCCCGGGCTATCGGCGATCTTCGCCGCCACCTCGCGCTGCGTGAGGAGGAGCGCCGATGAGATGTGCTCTCTCTGCGCGACAAGGTGCTTCAAGATCGGCGCGGTGATGCGATAGGGGATGTTCCCCACGACGAAGGTCTTGTCGCCTGCGAACTCCTCAGCAAATGAAAACGAGAGGAAATCCTGCTGGCGTATCTCAACGTTCTCCATCTGTCCAACGGTCCGTTCGAGGATGGCGGCGAGGCGACGATCAAGCTCGACGGCGATCACGCTATCGGCAATCCCGGCAAGTTCTCGAGTGACCGTCCCCAGGCCTGCGCCGATCTCCACGATCACGCGGGGCCGAGCGCGTTTTGCTTCATCGACTATCGCGGCAAGGGATGTTGGATCGACGAGGAAGTTCTGCCCCAAGCGCTTACTTGCGTGAATGCCAGCCTCTGCCAAGAGCCTGGCGACTTCCTTCTTCGATGTTAGGTCGTTACTTGGCAATGTGGCTCGTGATCCATCCTGCAATTGCGTCGAGCACCCGCTGATCGACCGGCTCATCGAGGTGGCGATAGGTAAGGTTCGGCTGTTCTGGGTGATGGCGCATGAGGTGATTCAGATCGGGAATAAGGTCGACGGTTACGTCGGTGTTTCCCGCCTCTTGAAGGGCCGCAGCGAGAAGATCGGCCTCACTCGATGGTACCTGATAGTCCTTCTCTCCCTGTACGATAAGCACCGGGCAAGTCACCTTCTTGATCGTCTCGATCGGATCATGATTGAAGTGCTGCCGCAGCCAGGAAAGCGAGAGCATCTTGATCTGGGAGTACTTCTCTTGGGTCAACCAAGGCATCGCCTCTTTGAGCTGATCGAAGGTGTAGTCGTCCCAAGTGCCTTTGCTGTTCCTGATGAAATTGAGGTACTGATCCTCCTGTGCTAGTGCTGTCTGTACTTCGTCGTCGCTCTTTCCCATATCGCGGTTCGTCTGTTCGATCTGTTTGCGGATGATCCAATCGAGCGAATGCGCCGGTGCCGCGAGGAGAACGATTCCACCCAGGTCGTTGTTGTCAGCGGCGATGATCGGGGCGAGGATTCCCCCCTCGCTGTGACCGAGGAGGAATACCCGTGTTGGATCGATCCCGCTTGAACCCCTCAGTGTGCTCAGCGCGGCGCGCGCATCGGCTATGAGGTCTTCCATCGACACGTTGGCGAATACGCCGTCGCTCTTACCCACTCCGCGCTTGTCGTAGCGGAGCGATCCGATCCCTGCTT
Organism: Candidatus Bipolaricaulota bacterium; assembly: GCA_021159105.1. Classification (GTDB taxonomy): domain Bacteria; phylum Bipolaricaulota; class Bipolaricaulia; order UBA7950; family UBA9294; genus M55B144. The sequence goes on along the minus strand of JAGGSM010000276.1, from coordinate 2,096 downwards.
TTGCCAGAGTCGCAGCGAGCTGGCGGAAGACGTCGGTCTTCATCCCGGTTACGTTCTCATCCCGGTCGATCGGCCCCGATCCGGCGATGAACAGTACGCCTGGTACAGGCCCGGCGGCGTTTGCTGGCAGAGTTAGTGTGCCTGAAAGGGTTACATCGCCGCTCTCAAACGTCACTTCTTTCTCAGCTATGCCTTCTGGTCTCTCCTCAGGGGCGAATGTTGCAGCGGATAGGGTAATCCCATTTGGGAAGATCTGCGCGTTGTAGGCGCGCACCCCTTGCGCATCGTTTATCACCCCGACTAGCTTCCCTTGATAGGCGAGCATGACGATCAGCAGGTCTCCGAGATGAAGGTTATAGATCTGTCCGTTGTATGTCTTGTCGCCTGATACAAAGCTGGTATCAACAGGATCGTCCACCTTGGCTGGGAGACTGAGGAGAGCCTGCGGTATGGCGGCGGTGAAATCGCTTGGTACAGCACCCGCTTGAATCGCCAAGAGGAGGACAACGTAGTGGCTGATCAGGTTGTTATCCAGGATGACGATGTTCTTCCCCGGAACGTCCGCCTGCTGCTGAGCCGTACCGACGCGCGTCTCCATATGCAGTCCCTTGATCCCCATCTGCGCGGAGATGATCTGCGAACCGGAGGGGGTGTCCGCAGCCAAGTGGTAAAGAACAGGCATGAAATCACGGTCGAACTCGTACTGCTGCGCCAGGCTTATGTCCTGCCCGTTCACGGACATCGACTCCTGCGACAGGAGCATGTACCCCTCTGCCGGTGAGAAGAAGAGCGTGTATTGCTCGTTGATTATCTGTTGTCCCGCCCGATCGACGACGAACTGGCCACTGTCGATCAGCTGCCCCGGCTGCGTTGGTGCCACCGTCTCTGGTGGTGGCGCCTGCGGTCCTGGTGCGACCAGACCGAAGAAGAGGATCGCCCCGATCACCGCTAGTGCTATGAGAATTGTCTTTTCCATTCTTACCCCCTTTCTACTTCCAGCGCGTCAGGATCTGTTCCCGACGAAAAACCATGATAGCAAAGTATATCACGATGATGCTCGCCAGGAACAGTACAATTGCTTCGAGGCCGATGAGCCACAGGCTGACGAGCGTCTTCCTGCTGGTGTAGATGATGAGCGGGACGATCGCCGGGATGATAGCGAAGCTTGAGATCTGGTATGCGGCACGGGCGTCGGTAGCACGTGAGGAAACAAGGAGCGTCACCCCGACGGAGAAAAGTGACAGGAGCGGCGATAGCCCGAAGATCGCAGCGATCCACGGTGCTGTGAGGACATGCGGGGGGATCCCTCCCACGAGAGGGATCGATACGGCAAGGAAGAGGCCGAAGCTCACCCAGGTGAGAACGAGTGCGGGGATCACACTTGCAAGGGCCTTGCCGAGGAACAGCTCCAGGTCGGAGATCGGCGTGGCCAGAAGGGGTTCCAGGCTCCCCTGCTCCTTCTCACCGATGATCGAATAAGCGGAGATGGCAAGCGGGATTATCGCCGGCAGGATGAGAAAGTACATCAACGCCGTGTTGAACAGGGCGATCTGCGCTCCGGGGATGTCGATCCCCTTGCCCTGATAGACCATGAACAGTGCCGCTCCGACCATGAACAGCGGCAGGAAGATCGCGCCGAACAGGATCATCTTATTGCGCAGTGACTCGCGCCATTCCTTTATCAGAACCACGTTAATTCTGTACATGATTTCCCTCCATCAGATCGAGATAAAGGTCCTCAAGCGACACGCGGAGCTCGTTTACGTACTGTACCTCCGCCCCCAGCTCAACGAGCCGCTTGACGATGATCGGATTCTCCTCTTCCGGGTTCGAAAGAGAGAAGACGAGAGCGTTATCGACCCGTTCGATCTTCTTGATAAAGGGAAGATCGATCGATCCCTCGAGTCCTGGGCGTAGATTGGGGATGTGAACCACCGTCTTTCGTCCGTACAACCGCTCCTTGAGTTCTTGTGGTTTCCCGACCGCGATCAGCTTGGTCTTGAACAACGCCACGCGATCGCACAGCCGGTCCGCCTCATCGAGGTTGTGCGTGCACAGGAAGATTGTCCGTTCCTTCGTGCTCAGGGTCTCAATAA
>JAGGSM010000023.1 GCA_021159105.1 Candidatus Bipolaricaulota bacterium | reverse complement strand
CCAGAGATCCACTGGCGAGAGATGGCCGGAATGCGGGATAAGGTTGTTCATGATTACTTCGGAGTGAACCTTCGGCGCGTTTTTGAAACGGTTCGGCGGGACCTACCCTCGCTTCGCAAAAGCATCGGGCGTATTCTATCGGATGAACTTCACTCGTCCGACCAATAAAGGCAGGTGAGAAGGGAACTCATTGCCAGCGTAGCTCAATGCAAGCGTGAGAGGACAAAGCTTGGGGGAGTGAAATGGACGGAAGCAAGACACTTCTCAGTGCAGCGTTCCTGGTATGTGCGGTGACAAGCCTTGTTGTGGCAGGTAGCCCCTGTACGGCAGCTCCATCTCAGGCAGGGCTCATCGCCCTTACACGGGGAGAAGGGCGCGCTCAGGAGATCGTGGTCTATGATCTCGAAACGCGGACAGAAAAGTGCATCACAGGTAACGACGTTTGGGATGGCCTTCCCATTCTGTCCCCTTCGGGACGTTTGCTCGCCTTCGTGAGGGCGGTCCCCGATCGCGACACGCTCAAAGAGCCCGACTTTGTCCTGCATGAGGCCGATGAGATCATCGTGGTCGATCCGAGGAGCGGTGAGGTTATCTGCAGCGGGAAGAGCGGTCACACGGAACCGTATGAGTTCGGTTGCTGCGCCGAGTATTGGCCGGATATCCCTCCGCTCGCGGGGGTGACGAACCTGTGTTGGACGCAGGACGAGACCAGGATCCTGTTCGAAGCACCCTGCTCGGTCACAAGCGATCTTATCCTGCGCATGGATGTGCCGAGTGGAGAACTCCATATACTTTGTCTGGGAAACGACCTTTGCTCCATCGGTCAAGATCGCTTTTTAATCTGGCGGCACGAATACAACGAAAATGGCGGTTATAACAGTTACTACGTGATCGATGCCTTGGGTAACTTTCTATCGTCTCCTTAATGTGCCGATTACTGAAGACGAGTACGTTGGCCTGTCGTATGGAAAGGGTACGGGGTGAAATGAAGTTGCGCCTGTTTGGAGGATAACGCGGATGGCCTCAGAAAGGACGTGGAGCAGAATTAGTTACCGTAGTTGTCATCCTCGGTGAGCGATGGAATCCGCACGGATCGGCACTTCGAACAGAACGATATCGCTGTGACTGATCGATTGGATGTGTCCCGACCGCGTTCTTCTCGTGATCAGGGGGAAAGGAATGTATATCGATAGATGGTCGGTGTCTTCCCCTCACTGACCGTCATCAGGTCACCCTCGGAGGTAAAGCAGATCGCCTCTCCCTGCGGTTCTGTGGCAAGCTTTACATAGCACCCTTGCTGCTCCACGAGCGATTTCCACAGTGGACGCGTCGGATCGCGCTGCCAGATGTAGGCAGCGAAGTAGGTGCGGATGACCACTGATTCGCCGTCTCCGCTCACGTCACCGCCCGTGGCCCCGTTGAATGGCAAGTCCCCCACATACTCCAGTGTGGTCGTCATTCCCGGTTTCTCCAGTTTCGCCCGGTACATTCTCGATCTTGAGTCCCACTTGGTGATTACGTAGAGTTCGTCAAATGTCGGATCGAAGAGGAGCGTCTCTGCATCGTGCGGGCGATCAGGATAGACGAGATGGAACGTCTCTACGTCATCGACGGCGATATCAACGCCGGGAGAAATTCGGGGTTCGGGGAGACGATACACGGTGATGTCCCTACGATGAAATCGGTTGTCCCCGATGTCGCCGATGTAGAGGTAGCTTTTCCCATTCGACGAGGTCCCTCTGGCTATGTCCTCCCAATCGACGGCCTGCGCAGAGGGGAGCGTACAGGTGGCGATCACCTCGCCGTTGCCGGTGATTGCGTATATCGTCGGTTTGGCACCTGAGTCTTGATGGATCCAGAGTGTTCCAGCGCTCAGCGTGCTGGCGACGATTCCCGATGTCTCGGTGATGTCGCCGTCCTGCAATGTCCCGACCGCGATCGGGGCGGAAAACTTCGGACAGGCGAAGAGCGAGAAGAGAGGCACTACCATTGCGAAGACCGCGGCAATGGCGAAGCTGGACAATCTCTTCACGTTCATCTGATTGACATCCTCCCCGGCGCGAGTACCTCAGTCTACAGGAAAGCATAGCCTTCTGGCCATCTATCGAAACGAATGACAGAGCACGTCGCTTCGAGGGCAGGCGTCAGTGGCGAGGCTATTGAGAACGATCTCGCCGATCGGGTTGTCCCCCACGAGCGCGTGCGCCGCGTGTAGGTGCAGGCACTTGATGCGCGCGAAGTTGGCAATCCCACCGATCCCACGCTGCGTCAATGCAGGAAGCATCCGCCTCTCCTCAAGATACGCAAGATCATCTGGTGAGAGAAGCTTGAGGCGCTGCCCAATGTAGGAACGGTGGGCGCGCATCACCTGCTCGGCAAGTGCTGGATCGCTTGCGATCCGCTCCTCGATGCGAGCGATCATCCCCTCTGACTCCAGCGCGGCGATCTCCCGATGAAGGTAGGGGCAGGTGAGCCAGTACATGGTGGGGAAGGGCTCACGATCGAGCAGTGGATAGACCGTCGCTACCTGCGGATATCCGTAGGCGCAGCGCCGCGGAATCGCGATCACCCCGCGCGCATCGCGACCGATCTGATGCGCAATAATGCGCTTATCCCCTAGCGTAAGAGGTTCCACTCGTCCCTCCCGTACTTCTCGTCTTGTAGCCTCTTTGATCTCTCCAGTTCACGTTCCGTGTAATCCCCTTGCTGCAATCTCTTGCCGAGGACAGCACTCATACGCTCACTGATCCTCTCAACGACGCTTGTCACGGTTACCCCAGATGATATCTCATGCAGGCTCCTAACTGGAAGCGGATGGGACGGGACATGCCTTGTGGCGTAGGATGGGCGCATGGCAAGAAGGAGGCCATCGATCGGCAGCTTGGAGGGGCGGATGAGGATGCTCATGTGGTAGAGGAGGCTCGCTCCGCGCCTTGCCTGTGCCGCGCCGGCGATCTTTTCGCCCCCCACCCGGATGATGTTTCCATCATGATGGGCAGCGATCGCGTGTTGTGAGAGGGCTGTGGCGATTGCTTCACCAAGGGTCTCGTAGGCTTGAGAGATGTCGCCGAGCTCTCTTCCGCAGCTGAGATAGAGGGAAACGTTCAGGTTCCCGGGATAGTGGTAGACAGTTCCACCGCCGCTGATCCGACGGAGTACAGGGATACGCAACTTGCGCAGATGAGGAAGGTCGACCTCGCTGGAAACAGATTGCGACCTTCCGACGATCACGCAGCGCTTGTTCACCCAGAAACGAAGCGCGTCGGTCCCTCTTAGCGCGCTTTCGAGCAGCGCTTCATCGAGGGCAAGGCCGAACGCAGGGTCAGTTGGATCTAGGTCAAGAATCAGCCGGAGCATGCGGTGATTGTCCGTGCGGCCTGGTAGGAGCTTCGCACGAGTGGCCCGGACATGACGAAGCAGAAGCCAAGATCGCGCGCATCTCGCTCAAGGGAGGCGAACTCATCGGGATGAACGTAGCGCACAAGCGGTGCTGCGGAGCGCGACGGCGGAAGGTACTGACCGAGCGTGAGCGCCCTCACTCCTACGCTTCGCAGATCACGCATGGTCTCCAGAACCTCGTCTCGTTCCTCGCCCAGTCCGAGCATGAGGGAGCTCTTGGTTATCGTGTCCGGTGAGATCTGAAGAACGCGTTCCAGCACGCGAAGGGACTGATCGTAATCGGCGCGTGGGTCACGCAGTCCAGGGGATAGCCGGCGCACGGTCTCGATGTTGTGGCCGATGACGTCGGGAGCACTCGCGATGAGCCTGCGCAAGGCTTCATCGCTGCCTGAAAAGTCGGGGATGAGCGCCTCGATTTTGACCTGTGGCGAGCGCTCTTTGATCTCCATGATCGCCGCCGCGAAGAGCGACGCTCCTCCGTCTCCCAGATCGTCTCGATCGACCGACGTTAGGACGACGTAACTCAACCCGAGATCGGCAACGGCCGATGCCACTCTCGCTGGCTCATCCGCATCGATCGCGCCGTGCGGGTTCCCCGTAGGAACGGCACAGAAGCGGCAGGAACGCGTGCAGACATCTCCAAGGAGCATGAACGTTGCTGTCCCAGCACCCCAGCACTCGGCCGCGTTCGGACAGCGTGCCCCCTGGCAGACGGTGGTCAGACCGTGGCGGGAGAGGGCATCGCGCACAGCGCGCATCCCCGCTGCCTCCGTCGCCGTATTCGCCCTCACCTTCAACCATTCAGGCCGATCAGACATCTAGACTCCTCCAGTACTTGCCCGCTTCTTGATCAACGATATCCCAACCGAAGATCGATTTCATGTGTTTCAGCAGCCCCTCAGTGACTCGGCCCATTGACAGATCATCCGATACGAGATCGACGAGCGAGGCCATCTCGATCGGCAGGCCGCATGGGTCGATCATGGCGAAGTGTTCCCTATTCACATCGACGTTGAACGCCAGGCCGTGCATGGTCACCCAGTGGCGGACGGAGACGCCGATTGAGGCGATCTTCCTCTCCCCGACCCACACGCCGGGGTACCCCGCTCGCCGCTTCGCTGCCACGCCGAGGTCGGCGCACAGGTCGATCATCCCCTGCTCGAGGGAAGCGATGTACCACTTGATATCGCGACGATACCCGCGTAGATCGATGATCGGGTAGCAGACGAGCTGTCCAGGCCCGTGGTAGGTGATGTCACCACCGCGGTCGATCTCGTAGACCGGTATACCCGATCGCTCCCGCTCCTGTTCTGACACGCGAATATTGGTCCTTGATCCGCTCCGCCCGATGGTGAACACCGGGTTGTGCTCGACCGTTATCACGACATCACCGATCTCGCCATCTTGACGCATGCGCTGTAGCTGTTGCTGCAGGGCGTAGGTACGCGCATAATCCGCGCGTCCAAGAGGAAGGTGAATGACCCGCTTCATCCTACGCGCTCAACTCTGCCAGGTGCTCTCCGATGCGCGCCTTCTCCCCGGCGTGGAGCAACACGCGTTCGATCTTCCCGGCTCGTGGGGCATCGACGATAAAGGTGGTCTTCTCCGTCTCCACCTCGACCAGATCATCCCCGACATCGAAGGCGTCCCCCTCTTTCTTCAGCCACTCGACGATCATCACCTCATCCACCTCGCCCAGATCGGGGAGGTCCAGGTAGTTACCCTTCTCATCGTTCATCGCTTCCTCCTAGCACTAAGGCATCATGAGGCTCGCCTCGTG
>JAGGSM010000221.1 GCA_021159105.1 Candidatus Bipolaricaulota bacterium | reverse complement strand
GGCGATGAGCGGTGTAACAGACGACCTACACCGCGGGATAACCGAGGCAGCAGGAGGTGATGAAGAGGCTTATCGCGGAGTGTGTCGGGCATTCCGCGAGCGCCACATCGACGTGATCCTGGAGCTACTTGACGATGGTCCCAAACGCGAATCACTCATCTCCACCCTCGATTCCCTCGCAGATGAGTACGAAAAGCTGTGTTCCAGCGTGCACGTCCTCGGCGAGGTCACACCGCGCACCATGGATACGGCCCTGTCGCGCGGCGAGCGGATGAGCGCGCGCATCCTCGCTGCCCTGCTGAGTCAGAACGGTGTCGAGGGTCAAGCGATCGACGCCACGGAGCTGATCGTCACCGACGCCTCCTTCGGCAACGCCGCCCCGATACAGCAAAAGACCAGGGAGAGGATCATCTCCCGCCTGTCTCCCCTCCTGCACGACGGCATCACCCCGGTGGTCACCGGGTTCATCGCGGCGACGGAGGACGGCGTGACGACGACCCTCGGCCGCGGGGGGAGCGACTACACAGCGGCGATCATCGGCGACGCGTTGGACGTCGATGAAGTGTGGATCTTCACCGATGTGGACGGGGTGATGACCGCCGACCCGCGAATCGTCCCCGAGGCGCGGGTGATCCCCGTCATCTCCTACATCGAGGTCGGGGAGCTCGCCTACTTCGGGGCGAAGGTCCTCCACCCGCGCACCATCCGGCCGGTGATCGAGCGGGAGATCCCGCTGTGGGTGAAGAACACCTTCCACCCCGATCTGCCTGGGACGCGCATCGTGCGCGATGCGACGAACACGCACGGAACAGTGAAGGCGGTGACGATGATCACGGACCTGAGCATGATCACGATCGCAGGGCGCGGGATGGTCGGCGTGCCGGGGATCGCCGGACGGACGTTCACCGCCGTCGCCCGCGCGGCGACGAGCGTGCTGATGATCTCGCAAGCCTCATCCGAACAGTCGATCTGCTTCGTCATCCCCACAGAGAGCGCAGAAGGAGTGGTGCAAGCGCTGCAGGAGGAGATGGCGCGCGAGCTCTCCCGCCGCGACGTCGACCGCATCTGGGCGGACAGCGGCATTGTCATCATCAGCGCTATTGGGACTGGGATGCGCGGTACCCCAGGGATATCAGCGCGGATATTCGGCGCCCTGGGGAGCGCCGGGATCAACGTCATCGCCATCGCACAGGGCTCATCGGAGTGCAGCATATCGCTCGTCGTTGAGGCTACGGACGCGATACGAGCGGTACAACAGATTCACAAGGAGGTTATTAATCATGGCAAGTAGAATTCCAGTCGCCGTTCTCGGTGCCACTGGAGCGGTCGGACAGCGCTTCGTGCAGCTGCTGGACGGTCACCCGTTGTTCGAGGTGACGGCGCTCGCCGCGTCGGAGCGCAGCGCGGGAAGGAGTTACGCTGACGCCTGTCGTTGGGTCATCCCGGGCGATCCGCCGGAGTGGGCACGGAATATGACCGTCTCCCCGCTGGAGGCGGACCTGCCGGCACGACTCGTCTTCTCCGCCCTCCCCGCGGATGTGGCGCGCGAGGTAGAACCGCGGTTCGCCCGCGCCGGCTACGCCGTCTGCTCGAACGCATCGGCGTACCGCTACGAGCCGGACGTGCCGCTCCTCATCCCTGAGGTGAACTCAGAGCACCTGTCGCTCATCCCCGTCCAGCGAAAGGAGCGCGGATGGCCGGGCTTTCCCGGAGGTGAACCCCGAACACCTGTCGCTCATCCCCGTCCAGCAAAAGGAGCGCGGATGGCCGGGATTCATCGTCACCAACCCCAACTGCTCCACCACCGGGATCGTCATGGCGCTAAAGCCTCTGCACGATGCGTTCGGGCTCAAGAAGGCCTTCGTCTCTACGATGCAGGGGGCATCGGGTGCCGGCTACCCCGGCGTGCCGTCGCTCGACATCCTGGGTAACGTCATCCCCTACATCGGTGGGGAAGAGGAGAAGATCGCGCGTGAGACGCGCCTCTTGCTGGGAAAGATCATCGATGGAGAGCAGCGCGGGGCGGAGATCAGCCTCAGCGCGCACGCGAACCGCGTCCCTGTGATCGACGGTCATACGGTGACCATGTCGCTCGGGTTCGAGCGCAAGCCGACTCCGAGTGAGGCGACAAAAGTACTACACGCGTTCACCGGCCCGATGGATGTACACGAGCTTCCAAGTGCTCCCAAGATGCCAATTGTAGTACGCGATGAGAGCGATCGACCGCAGCCGCGGCGCGACCGCGACGCGGAGCGGGGGATGGCGGTGAGCGTAGGGCGGGTAAGGGAATGCCCCATCCTCGATCTGCGGCTGGTGATCGTCGTGCACAACACCATCCGCGGCGCGGCCGGGGGAGCACTGTTGAACGGCGAACTGCTCGTACAGAGGGGGCTGGTAAAATGAGGGTCTATGGCCGCGGCCGTGTGCAACACTTCCTCGGAGATCTCATCGTCTACCGCAACCTGATCCCACTCGATCGGCGCCTCCCCGGGCTGCCTGATCTGCGCAGCGAGCTGGAGGTCCCAACAGGCGTGACGCCGCGCAAGACCTCGCCGGAATACGCCCGCGTGATAGGGCGCATCCTGGAGCTCGCCCAGGAGATGCGGGGAGTGGGGTCCCAGATCGAGAGGCTGCTGTATATCGATCCTGGAGCTCGCTCAAGAGATGAGGGGAGTGAGGTCCCGGATCGAGAGTCTGCTGTACATCGGGGATACACGGGTGAACGACGGGACAGCGTTCATCAACCTCCTTGAGAGCGGGGGATGGAACGGCGCGGCGTTCATCTGTTCTGAAACGACGGGGCCAGAGGAACACCACGTGGAGGAGGTCCCAGCGGGGACGATCCTCTCCTGCAACCGCTGGTCGGCCATCCCTTCCTTCGATGCGTTCTGCGCGAAGAGAGGGATACGGATCGATGAACAAACGGCGGTGGTGATCGACATCGATAAGACGGCGATCGGCGCGCGGGGGAGGAACGATCACGTCATCGACGAGGTACGCTTGCTGGCGATGCGGCGCACAGCGCGGGAGCTGCTCGGCGACGCCTTTGATGAACAGGAGTTTCAGGCGGACTACGCAAGGCTGAATCAGCCGCTCTACCATCCGTTCACCACGGACAACCAGGACTACCTCGCCTACACCTGCCTCATCCTCCAGGGAGGGGTGATCACCTCAGAAGAGTTGTTCAACGCGATCGATAAGGGCGAACTGACGCAGTTCTCTCAGCTCCTCTCGCTGGTCGACGACAGAAAGAGGGGGCTGTCACCCTCACTGCAGCGGATGCACGACGGCGTGAGGGACGCCTTCTCACGCGGTGATCCAACGCCGTTCGTCGACTTCCGCCACAACGAGTACAAGGTCACTGTGGAGCACATGGGCCGGCTTAAGGATGGCACACCTGCCGAGCAGCTTCTGCAGGAGGAGATCGTCATCACGCGAGAGGTGATGGAGTACGCGCTACACTGTCGCCATACCGGCGCGCTTGTCTTCGGCCTATCCGACAAACCAGATGAGGCCTCCATCCCAAACGAGAGAATAGACAACTACATGTCGCTGCACGCGACAGAGACGCACATCGTAGGAGGAGGTTAGGTATGCCAGGAACCTGGCTTGAATGCATCCGCTGTGGACGCAGGTATTCGATCAACGAGATAGCCTACCGCTGCGAATCCTGCGGCGGGCTCCTCGACGTGGAGCATGACGTTGATGCTTTGAAGAGTCGATCTGCCGCTGAGTGGAAGGACCTCTTCTCGCGCAGGTCGCGCATGAGTGGATGGCCGTATCAGAGTGGGGTGTGGGCGAAGAAGGAGTGGGTCGCCCCGCAGATCGACGCGGAGAACATCGTCTCCCTGGGCGAGGGGTACACCCCTCTTCTCAAGGTAAGAAATCTGGCAGGACTCCCTGAGGTATGGGTCAAGGAGTGCGGGATCAGCCACACAGGATCGTTCAAGGACCTGGGGATGACCGTTCTCGTCTCGCATGTGAGGCAGCTTATCTCTCAAGGGACGCAGATTCGCGCCGTAGCCTGCGCGTCGACCGGGGATACCTCGGCCGCCCTCGCCGCCTACGCCGCTGCTGCCGGTATCCCGGCAATCATCTTCCTCCCGCGCGGGAAGATCTCCACTGCGCAGCTCGCCCAGCCGATCGCACACGGCGCGATCGTCCTCGGTCTGGAGACGGACTTCGACGGGTGCATGGAGATCGTGCAGGGTATCACCTCCGATCACAGCATCTACCTGGCGAACTCGATGAACGCCCTGCGCATCGAGGGACAGAAGACGGTGGGGATGGAGATCGTGCAGCAGCTCGGCTGGGAGATCCCAGACTGGATCGTCATCCCCGCCGGGAACCTGGGGAACATCAGCGCCCTCGGCCGCGGACTGTCGATGATGTACAAGCTCGGCCTGATCGACCGCCTGCCGCGTATCGTCGCAGCGCAGGCGGAGAACGCCAATCCTCTCTATCGCAGCTTCTTGACCGACTTTGAGGATTATCAGGCGGTGCAGGCTAAGAAGACCCTCGCCTCGGCGATCCAGATCGGCGCGCCGGTGAGCTACGAGCGGGCGGTGAAGGCGCTACGTGCATTCGACGGGATCGTTGAGGAGGCGAGCGAGGACGAGTTGGCCGAGGCCTCAGCCAGCGCCGATCGCGCCGGTCTCTACGCCTGCCCGCAGACAGGGGTCGCCCTGGCGGTGCTGGAGAAGCTTGTTTCCCGTGGGAGGATAAAACACAGCGATCGTGTCGTCGTAATCTCCACCGCGCACGGCCTCAAGTTCACCGACTTCAAGGTGGATTACCACGAGGGGAGGCTTGCCGACGTCGTATCGCGCCACGCCAATCCGCCGATCTACATGAAGGCCGACATCGACGCGGTGCGCGACCGCCTCGCTGCGGAGATCGATCGAAGATAGACACGCGCGCCCTGCTTGTGCTAGGATGATCCATCAAAACAAGTGAGGTGGCTCACATGTGGAAGGAGTTTCGCGATTTCATAACGAAGGGGAACCTAGTCCAGATCGCGGTGGCTTTCATCATTGGCGCCGCGTTTGGGGCGCTCGTCAAGTCGTTCGTGTTCGATATCATCATGCCTCTCATCGGTAAGGCGGTGGGGAACGTCAATTTCTCCGATCTGTACATCAACCTGTCGGGGATGGCCTACCCGTCGGCGCAGGCGGCGCGCGACGCAGGGGCAGCAGCGATCTACTACGGGACGTTCATCAACGTGCTGATCAACTTTCTCGTCGTCGCCCTCATCATGTTCCTCGT
>JAGGSM010000141.1 GCA_021159105.1 Candidatus Bipolaricaulota bacterium | reverse complement strand
AGCGGCTCGCCTGATATGAGCCTGAAGGTGCGCGTCCCATCTTCGAGCCTCTCTGCGCGCAGGAAGAGGGCATCCTGCCTGCCGTCTTCGAACAGGCCGCGTGCAAGTTCGTAAAGATGGGTGACGAAGAAGACCTGGATGTTCTTCTCCAGAAGTGCTGTCACGATCTGCTGCGCGATCTCCGAGCCTTCTCTTTCGTTGGTGGCAGCGAACGATTCGTTGAACAGGACAATCGAGTTTGGCCTGATTCCATCTGCTATCTCACTCATGCGCGAAATCTCCTCGTCGAACTTCCCGCTCTTCATCGATGTATCTTCCTCGCGCTTGTAGTGCGTGAACAGCCCAGTGCACAGGCTGGCCTCAAACGACTCGGCGCCGACGAACATGCCACACTGCATCATCAACTGGGCAAGGCCGATGCTTTGCAGAAACGTCGACTTTCCGCCGCGGTTGGCCCCGGTGATCATCACCAGGCTCTTGCCATCGGCATCCACGGTGTTGCCGACCACCCTGTCATCTGTGTGCAGGGTAAGGCACACGTCGTACAACCCCGCAAAGGAGAGCCTGCGTGTTCCAACGGGAGACGGCTTCGGAGTGCAGACTGGCTCCCCTTTTCCCGAGAGCCGCTCGTAGAGATTGAGGGAGCCGACGTAGAAGGCCAGCTCTGCCCTCAGCATCTGAAAGAAACTGAGCATGTGATCAGCGGACTGGGCGAGCGCATTGACAGCGAGGTTTAACCCTCGATCACGAAGCTCCCACAAGGCCCTTCCGCCGGCCTGATCGCGCGGGTTGATGGAGAGGGAATAGGAAGGAGAGTGTTTCCCGAATACCTGCTGCATGAAGCTCTTATCCTTCTGCCTTGTCAATACGTAGTTTCTGGCTTCGTTCCCCATCCCGAGCTCCACGCTCACCGACACTCCGCGGCGAAACTTTAGCTCCTGTAGACGGTCCCTGATTGAGGCGAGATACTCCTCGCTCAGCTCGTGATCGAGCATAGCAAACAGGTTTGAAAAGGCCTCTGAGCTGAACATGTCAGCATTATCACGTGCGACATTCCTCAGCTTCTCCAATATGTCGGTGAACATCCAGACCAGGTTGATGGCACCGCTCAGGATCGCGCTTGGGTTACGGCTGAATATTCCCAGGCGCTGATTGCGCTTCGTATCGATCGCCTCCACTGCCAAGGCGTAGAGGGATCTGACTACCTCCGGGTTGTTCAGGGCATCCTGCATGGCAGCCTGCCGGTAGCTGATCGTCTCGATGTCATTATCCAAGCCGGAGAGGAGGGCCACGCGCGCTACCTCAAAGAGGAATTCGTCCTCACACGCCATCGCGTCGAGGATGGTGTCCAGCTCTAAGTCCTGCCTAAGCGCGGCTTCGTTACGCGGCAGCTCCTGTTGCAGATCGAAATCTTTCTCCTTATGCATCAACAGGGCTTTCATTCTCCGATCCGCTCCTTCAACTGCTCGTAGGTCACCCCATGTTTCCTGGCGATGGCGATGGCATATGCCAGACCATCCGCTGGGCGACGTTCCAGCTTGTACGTGCGCACCGCCGGATCGTTCGGATCGACCGTGCTCACCATGCTTACGGTCTTCTCGTTGAGTGAAGACAGCTCATCGAGGAATGTCACGAAGACACAGAGTGCGTCGAGCTGTGTTATCTTCTCCAGGATTCTCTTGCTCAGGACAAGTGCGTCGTTGACCGTGGTGGAGGCGAACGCCTCGTTCATGATGAAGATGCTGTTTGGCGTAGCGCGTTCCAGTATCTGCCGGGTCCGCAGCAGATCATCCTCCAGCTTGCTGCGCAGATTGGCGATGTCCTCCTCCCGTTCGAAGTGGGTAAGGATGTTATCAAACAGGAAGAGCCTTGCCTTCGTGCCGGGAACGAGGCAGCCGATGCTCGCGAGGTAGTGCAACTGACCGAACATGCGCGCAAAGGTCGTCTTTCCGCCCTGATTCGGCCCGGAGACAACGATGATCCGCTCCGACCCATTCAGGTAAAAGTCATTGGGCACGATCGTCCCCTGTTGAGCGATGAGATTGTGAGCGAGCGCCAAGTCGAATGCACCCTGCACCCTCTCTTCCTTATCGCCCGAGACCTGCGGATAGCAGAAGCTAAGGCCAGCGCGGTGGAATTCCCTCATGTACCCAAGATAGGCCACGTAGAACTGGATCTCGCGGTAGAACCTGGCGATCGTACCTTCGAGATAACCGGCATGGTCGGTGGAAAATTCCTCCAATCTCTTGAACACAGGTTTGTTCAGCCATGCCACCCGCTCCAGTATCCACGCCTCGACGTGATTCATCCCCGAGCCCTTGAACTCACGGCGGTAGTCCTTGGCCTCCCCGCGGCTGAATTTGCGAAACGTCTCCTCGACTGTGGCAGCGTAGTCCTCCTCACCGTCGTAGTCGCGCACGGTGATGCGATTTCCCTTGATGATGAGCGAGTAGCGGATCGCCGCTAGATCATCGGCCAGTTTCTTCGTCTCGTCAGACAGCTTCTTGAATCCGTTGGAATGTAGATACGCAGCGAGGAATTCTCGCAGCGATCGCAGTCCTCGCGATGCCAGTGGCAGATCGTCGAGCCTACTGAACAGGCCATTTACCGCTTCACCATAGACTTTGACGCTCTCCAGGAACCAGCCTTCCTTCTGCTCCTTGTAGCCCAGATCCTCCGAATGCTTGAGATACCTGAGGGTGACGCGCATCCGTTCTGTGAACCAAGTGATCGCTTCCATCACCTGTTCATCCTCCAGGTCGCGCATCACCTCCTGACGGTAGATGATCGTGTCCGCATCCTTCAGAGGTTTGTAGAAGAATGGCTTGAGGTTAAATTCATCCCAACCACTGGTGATCGTATCCACCACTTGATCGAGATTGAGATCACGAAAGAACTCGGGTGGCTCTTGCGTTTCCTCCGATCCTTCCTTGTCGATCCTCGGGAAGAGAATGCTGGAAAACGCTCCTATACTGCCCAGGTAATGATCCTGTTCTTGCTCGCTCATGCCGTGTTCGCCGCCCATGCGATCAACGCGCGATAGCCCGATCTTCGTCCTAGCCACTTTCATCACCGGCTTTTGCGCCTGATGCGAGGCTTTCAAGTTCTTCACGGAGCTGTTCCAGGTCCTTTGTTGCAGTCTGTATCTTCTCTTCCTCATCTGCGATTTCTTTGCTGTGGCTCCTGCGACGTTCTATCGCCGCATGGATCGCCCCGTGCGTCGCCTCGATCGTCTCTGCGAGTCGCTCGTCAAGCGCGGAGCCGAACTGGGAGAAGGTCTGGTCGATGCTCTGAAAAGTCGCCCAGCGGAGGTTCTCCACGTTGGATACCACCAGTTCTTCCACCTGGCCGAACAGGCGCTTGTACGTGCGCTTGAGCCTTGCTGATGCGGGAAGAGATCTATCGAGCAGGCCAGTGGGGATGGGAATGAGGGAACTGGTCCACTTGTGCTTCACCCAGTAGGGGCGATGAGCCATCTCGAAGGCGCCGCTGCTCTCTGGGGCATGGTAAGGCACGTCAAACAGTTCTGCCGCGGTCTTGCGGACGCCCTCGATCAGCGCATCGGCCCGCTTCTGATGGGGCTCGAGTATCTGCGCCACTTGCTCTCTGAACAATTCCGCCGTCTGACCGACCTGGTGTTCGAAGTACCCGGGGATAGCCTCGCCCAATGCCTCGAGGACACGTTCATCACTTGCCTGACCATCACGCACCAGCGCTTCCCGCACGATGCCGCGCAGGTATTCGTTTGCCTCATCGCGGAGTTGGCCAGTGTGCTCCTCCAAGAACTGGTGCATTCTGCGCCTATCACCGCTCAGTAGATCACTTACCTGCTCACGTTCTCTTCGCGCCTCATCGATCTTCGCTTCGAGGATCGCCATCCTCTGCGCTAGATTCTCAAGTGGCATCTGGAGCGAGCGCATCGCCAGGCGCAGCCTCAGCAGGGTTTCATCGAGCGCATCAGCGGCCTTGCAAGAGACCGCTTCGCGCAGCGCTGAACCCTTCTCGTTTTCAAGAAAGTCGAGCAGGTGATGCTCAACCTCGGGAATCCCGCTCACGCGCCACAGCTCATCATCACCATCGATCCGCCCGGCCAGTCCCTGACGCGCTGAAACTGGGAAGATCTCTGTGCCACGCGGCACATCCACCTCCTCCCTCAACACCTTTTCCAAGAACGCAAGGGCGGCATAACGATCCTCATCGCCGAGGTAGTCAACCTTGTTCAGGATGAAGAACAGTCGGCGGACCTTGGAGCGCACCTGGCGCAAGAACTGCACCTCGACCTCTGTGATCGGAGGATCGGCCGAGACCAGAAACAGGGCCGCATCGCACTGCGGCAGGAAGTTGAGCGTTGCCTCGGTATTGTGGCGAAAGGTCGAACCGATCCCTGGAGTATCGATGAGTACGACCCCCTTCTTGAGCAGCGGCGCGGGATGAAAGACCTCCACGTGAGAGACACCCAACTTGTTGTTCGGATTCCCCGTCTCGGTTACGTAGTCAGTGAGAAAATCGCGCAGACGCTCCGGCCCCTCTGCCTCCACCTGTTGCGGATCATCCCGTTCCTGAAAATAGACCCGCGCGAGGCGTTCCTCGCCGGAATGGATGAACGTGGGGATTGCCGTCAAGGGAACGACCGATGTTGGAAGGACTTCCTCCCCCAGGAGAGCGTTGAGTAGCGTACTCTTGCCGCGCTTGAACTGCCCGAGCACTGCCAGATGGAACCTCCCCTCTGCCAAGCGACGCTGCAATTCAGCGAGTCTTCCCGCAATCACGCCGTAGCCTTCGCCAAGGGTGCCGATGGATGCTATGCAACTTGAGAGGATTGCGGAAAGATCTTTTGAGTTCGGATTGCCGGGAGCGTCTGCAACATTCGTCTGGGTAGTCGCCTGTTGAGCCCTGCTGGTAAAGCTCATGAAAAACTCCTCCTATTTGATCGCTTAGAAGGAGCTGTTCTGCTATTCCCGTAATGCTCCCACCAAGCTCTTCTCGCAGGAGTCATTAGCCCAAAGGCGGATGCGTGGGGGACTCCATCCCCTACGAAAATCATGGTACCTGTTGCCGCCACAAGAATCAAGCAGCGATTGCGCATGGATGCCGACGTCGGTAAGATTCCCTTTACGCCTATGTTTCTCATCGGAGCAGTTATCATCGGGGTTGTGCTTGGCTACGCGCTGAAAGGGAGGATCGCGAACCTCTCGGGCCTTCCCCTGCGCTCACTCTGGCTGGTGGGCCTGGCGATATTGATCCAGCTTGCCATATTCCCGCTCTTCTCCTCGCG
>JAGGSM010000260.1 GCA_021159105.1 Candidatus Bipolaricaulota bacterium | reverse complement strand
GCATCTTGTCCGCCGCCTGCCACAGGGTCTGCTCGAAGCCGAGCGTCGCGCCGTTGGTTCTTTTTGCGGACTTTCTACGTGGCATTTAGTGAAGATCTCCTTTCTCAAATAGCTTACGAGTATACAATAGCATACAACGTGAGTCTTTAGACTGTTTAAGGTATTGTTCAAGAGATGCTCTCAACTTGTATTTATCCTCTCCTTGCAAGAATCGAATCGGGATACCTAATACAACATACTAGCGTGTTTGGCGCTTTCGCACAAGTCATCCAAGTTCCTGGATAGTTCGCTCTCTATCGTGATTTATGCTGTGCAATACATCGACCCGTACTGCTCTGTTACACCAAGTCCCTTCTCTCCGCAACGATCGTGCACTCGGTCACCAGTGCTGCGATGGCTCCAATCGCGGCCAGGGTGGGCAGGAATAACACGCCCACCACTCCGAATGTCAGCGGGATCTCGATCAGGGTCTTGCCCTCTCTGTTCTTGATTGTGACGTAGCGGATGTTCTTCTCTACAGCATGGTATTCGAAACGGTCATAAACTAGAAAGATAGAAAAGAATCTTGATTTCTTTTATAGCGGAGTGGTAAGATTGCTTGGAGGTGAACCATCATGAAGAAGAAGCTCGGCACCGCCTTGGATGAGAATGTCATAAAGGAGCTGAAGGTACTGGCGGCAAAGGAGGACAAGAAGCTCTCCTGGCTCATTGAGGATGCCCTACGACAGTATCTCAAGCGAAAACAAGCGGGCGTAGTGCGCAAGACTAGAGGTTCATTGAAGGCTTCTCCTCAGGTTGTTCAAGCTGCTCTGGAGGAAGACGAGTTCTATGCCTCCTGAAAAAGCGGCCCTTCCTCTGACGGATTTACAAGCTGGGAGAAGAGTCTTCATCGACGCCAACATCTTCATCTACCATTTCACTGGTCTCTCGCAGGAGTGTTCAAGCTTTCTAGAGCGCTGCGAACGAGGGGATCTTTGGGGCGTTACTGCGGTGCATGTTCTGTTGGAGGTCCTGCATCGGCTGATGATGATCGAGGCCGTGACCAAGGGACTGGTTGCGCCCGGGAACGTAGCGAAGAAACTTCGCAACAGGCCAGATGTGATAAAGCAGCTTACCAATTACCAGACCCAGACTGAGATGATCTTAGAAATGGGTATCGAAGTGATGGACCTAACTACGGATTCTCTGAAGATTAGCCATCCATATCGACACCGCTATGGTTTGTTGGTCAACGACTCCCTAATAGCGGGGGCAATGGAAACGGAAGGGATCTCAGACATCGCCACTGCGGATCCAGATTTCACTCGGGTGGAGGGGCTTCATGTCTACAGTCCTCTGGATCTTCCCAAGAAGTAGCTTCGCTAGACATGTTTGCTCAATGTCTTGAGCAAAACTACTCAATAGAATGAGTAATCCCGCATTGGCTTCTTGCACCGGCCCAATGCCCAAGCTTATCACGCGCGTCTCGACGGATTACAGTACTTGATCCAAACGTGACCGGCTGAATCCTTGAAATACCAATCCAGCAGTGGATCAAGGCTTGGGAGTGACTGGGCTGGCATAGTGTGACTCTGGAATCGCTCCCTATCTCATGCCTCAGTTGTCTCGTCTTCCTCCTCAACCTTCTCCACAACGATCGTGCACTCGGTAACGAGCGCAGCGATCGCACCGATGGCGGCCAGGGTGGGCAAGAAGAGCGCTCCAACCACTCCGAATGTCAGTGGGATCTCGATCAGGGTCTTCCCCTCCTTGTTCTTGATGGTGACGCGGCGGATGTTCCCTTCCTTCACTAGTTTCTTGACCGTAGAGACCAGCTTCTCGCTGCTGATCGTGAACTCTTCTTTGTGAACCTTCTCCTCGCTCATGCTTGCCTCCTTCACACCTGTTTCGCTGATCGGATAGTAGCGTGTGATTGGTGACTTACCAAGAAGGAATTCCGGTTTGCTCCTTGCCGTGCACTTGTGGAAAGAGCGGCAGCCGATTATAAAGAGAGTGAGTTCTTGGCTTCAAGAAATCTGAAACAAATAGAGAAGGAGACGGATGGACGAGGAGAGACTTACTAGGATGCGTGAGATGCTCGCACGGATCGGTGATCACCTTTGACCGGCCAGCAATCGAGAAGGAGATCGCCGAGCTAGAGGAGCGGATGGCCGCGCCCGGATTTTGGGAGAAGAGGGAACAGGCAACTGACGTGAGCCGCAGGCTGGAGCGCGATAAGTCGCTCCTCTCCCGCTATGATGAGCTGAGTGAGGAGATGGAGGATATCGACGTTCTCCGTCAGATGGCGCTGGAGATGGATGACGAGGAGGAGCTCTCCAAGGTTCTTACTCGAGTTTCAGAGCTTGAACAGAAGCTGCGCGCTTTTCGCATCGAGCTGACCTTCTCCGGACCGTATGACCTCGCGGATTGTTACTTATCGATCAACGCGGGAGCCGGGGGGACGGATTCGCAGGATTGGGCTGAGATGCTCCTTCGCATGTACGGTCGCTACTGCGAGCGCGTGGGTTACAAGGCGAACCTGCTCGACGTAAGCGCCGGGGAGGAAGCTGGGATCCGCAGCGCAACGCTGGAGATAAGCGGTCGCTACGCCTACGGGAACCTGAAGAGCGAGAAGGGGGTGCATCGGCTCGTGCGCATCTCCCCATACGATGCTGCTCACAGGCGGCACACGTCGTTTGCCGCCGTCTCGGTCGTTCCTGTAACGCAGGAGCAGGAGCTGGATATCGATCCCAAGGACCTGCGCATTGACACCTACCGTTCGTCCGGTGCCGGCGGGCAGCACGTGAACGTCACCGATTCCGCGGTGCGCATCACCCACCTTCCGACGAAGATCGTCGTCTCCTGCCAGAACGAGCGCAGTCAGCGGCAGAATAAGGAGACGGCGATGCGCGTTCTGCGAGCAAGGCTAGGAGAGCTGTTGCGCGAGCAAGAGGCGAAGAAGGTTGAGGAGCTGCAGGGTAAGCTGATGGATATCGAGTGGGGGAGCCAGATTCGCTCTTACGTGCTTCATCCCTACCAGATGGTGAAGGATCATCGAACAAACTACGAGACGGGAAACGTCGATGCGGTGCTCGACGGGGATATCACTGGGTTCATCGAGGCCTACCTTGAACAGAGCGGATGATCTGGGACACGAGGATGGAGAGATGCGGAGCCGATGTGGTGCCATATCGTGGGTAGGAGACTCAGGGATCGATCATGCATGAAAATGTGGAAATAAAGGCTGCGGTTTCGGATCTTCGATCCCTGAGAGAGCGTGCCGCGGCGATCAGTGATACGCCTGGCGAGGAGATCTACCAGGAGGATACTTTCTTCTCTGTTCCACACGGGCGGCTGAAGCTGCGGGAGTTTTCTTCCGGAAGCGGGGAGCTGATCTACTACGAGCGAAGCGACATGCTCGCTCCCAAGCCGTCGCACTACTTGATATCGAGGATTCCTGACCCATCCTCGCTGAGAGGGGTCCTGGAAGAGAGCCTCGGCGTCATTGGGCATGTGAGGAAACACCGTACGCTGTTCATGGTTGGCAACACGCGCATCCATCTGGACGAGGTAGAGGATCTGGGAACGTACATGGAGCTGGAGGTCGTCCTCAACGCGGGGGAATCGACCGAAGAGGGTGAGAAGACCGCGCGGGCGCTGATGGATGAACTGCACATCGACCCCGCAGATCTGGTGCAGGGAGCGTATGTCGATCTGATAAGCGCCGCAAAGGGCGAGGGGTGAGTTGTGGAATACCTTCCGTTTGCCAAGGCTGGAAGAGCACCGCTTGCTGAGCGGATGCGCCCGCTCGACCTCGATGAGGTCGTTGGGCAGAAGAAGATCCTCGGCCCGGGCGGCCCTTTGCGCACGCTGATCGAGCGCGGCGACTACCGCTCACTCCTCTTTTGGGGCCCTCCTGGAAGCGGTAAGACGACACTGGGACGCATCATCTCCCATCGCTCGAAGGCCAAGTTCGTTCACCTCTCGGCTGCCCTGTCGGGAGTGAAGGAGGTGAAGGAGGTCCTCGAACGCTCGCGGAGTAGCTTCAAGTTGGGAGGCAAGAGGGATCTCCTCTTCCTGGATGAGATTCACCGCTTCACTCGCAATCAGCAGGACGTTCTCCTGTCGTACCTGGAGGAGGGGAGCATCATCTTCATCGGGGCGACGACGGAGAATCCATCGTTCAGCCTCAATGCCGCCCTCCTGTCTCGTTGCCAGTTGTTCGTCTTCTCAGCACTCTCTTCCGAGGACATCGCAGGGCTTGTCCGGCGTGCAATAGAGGACGAAAGGGGGCTTGGCGGGAAGTTCACCATTACCCCTGAGGCGGAGCGGGCGATCGTCGCTCTTTCTGATGGCGATGCCCGCAGGGCCCTAACCACGATCGAACTGGTGGCCTCGATCGCAACCGGTGAGACGATCGACGTGTCTCTCGTTGAGCGTGCGGTACAGCGCAAGGGACTGAACTACGATCGCAGCGGGGAGGAGCACTACAACCTGATATCGGCGCTCCATAAGTCGATAAGGAACTCCGATCCCGATGCGGCCCTGTACTGGTTGGCGCGGATGATCGAAGGGGGCGAGGACCCGCGCTACATCGCGCGGCGGTTGATCCGCATAGCCAGCGAGGACATCGGCCTTGCCGATCCGCAGGCGTTGACTATCGCTGTCGCCGCGCGGGATGCCGTGGAGGCGATCGGCTTGCCGGAGGGAGACTTGGCTCTTGCACAAGCCGCAGTCTACCTGTCCTGCGCGCCGAAGAGCAACGCGCTCTATGACGGATTGAGCAAAGCTAAGGGCGACGTGCGGGATCGGCCGGTGGAGCCGGTACCGCTCCATCTGCGCAACGCATCGACTCGGATGATGAAGGATCTCTCCTACGGTGAGGGCTACAAGTACGCGCATGACTACGAACAGGGCGTGGCGCCCATGGAGTGCCTGCCGCAGTCACTTCTCGGGAAGGTCTACTACCATCCGACGAGGCGAGGACAGGAGAAGGAGATCGCTGAGGGGCTAGATGAGATCAAGAAGCTGCGAGGGCACAACAGTACTAAGTAGCCGCAAGCGGCTAGGCGTCATCGAGCTGCAAAGCGGAGCTGCGAAGCTATTTCTTCTTCCTCTCTTCGCGATCGAGGTACTGCAGGATCGCCTCTACGACCAGGTAGTTTATGGAGCGCTCCTTGCTGCGGGAGAGCTTCATCAGCCTGTCCACAGGGCGCTTTTCCATCTTGCTCTTGGGAATGTAGATGGATAAGGTATTCACTCTGTTGACCATATTGCCTTGTTCACCTCCTTTCACATCG
>JAGGSM010000243.1 GCA_021159105.1 Candidatus Bipolaricaulota bacterium | reverse complement strand
GGTGCTACAGCGATGAGCATCCCTGCTCCAGTCGCCACCCCCTTTCCCCCACGAAAACCGACGTAAATTGGAAAGACGTGTCCGATGACCGCACTCAGGCCACACAGGATAGCGATAACTGGAGCAGTGAATGGAAGATGCCCGAAGTGAATGAGCGGAACGAGTACAGCGGCCGCCGCTCCCTTACCCGCATCGAGCGCAAGGACACTCACGCCAGCTTTCCAGCCGAGGACGCGCCACGTGTTTGTCGCGCCGGCATTTCCACTGCCGTGCTTGCGCACATCGATCCCGCGAACGGCCTTGCCGACGATGACGGAAGTAGGGATCGCTCCCAACAGATACGAGATAACGAGAAGCAGCGCCAGGTTCATTGTCGATTCCTCCGAGGTTACATTGTATGTGGAATCATGGCGTGATCAACTCACAACCAGCAACACCGCGCCCAGTGGTCATGGATGGGCGAGCGGAGTCAAAGCAGTAAGCTACGCGAACTCACCTTGGCTAAACGTCTATTTAGGCCAGGTATTGCGAGCCTGCGGAAGGAGGATTGAGCCACGTAAGCGCTTGATCGCGAACAGGTGCACAACCCACAAATCACGCAACCATCTTTGCAAAATCCTGCAAAGAGGGCGTACTACGTCCACAGATCTCGCGGGTAGATTCCCTGTTCGATGAGCTTCCTGATCCCCTCTTGTACTCTTGCTCGGTCCTCGCGGTAGGTAACGCCAAACCACTTCTCGTCTGTACGCAGAACCTTGACACTCGCCATCTCCTCGCTGATCAGCTCACCGACAAGCTCGGGCAGAAGGTACTCATCTTTGCTCGGATCGCTCATCGCATCCAGGAAGCGCTCGAAGCGAGACCCCAATTCGGAGAGAAGACTGCGGGTGAACCCCCACATGTTCATGGATACTGGAGCGTCGGGAGAAACACTGATCCAGTTCTCACCGTCTTCGGTGAAGCGTGGAGTCCCATCGAATAGTTCAATCCGCTTGCGTTCGTGTATATCAAGAAGATAGCCGTCATCACTGACCGAGCACACGCCGCGCGCCACATGCCCGTGTTCGGTGAGCGTGTTTCCGAGCAGGTAGGAGATCATACAGTAGTCACACAGGTCTTTCTGATCGTGCGCGTGCAGCAAATAGTCGTACAGCAGGCGGTAGGCGCTGCCCCCATAGAAGTCATCGGCGTTGATCACCGCAAACGGCCCATCGATAACGTCACGGCAGGCGTGGACAGCGTGAGCTGTTCCCCATGGTTTCGTCCTCCCTGCGGGCACAGCGTATCCGCTCGGGAGATCGCTGAGCCGCTGAATAACGTATGAGACGTCGCACCTTCCCTCCAGTTTTCGGCCGATGCGCGCGGAGAACTCTTTCAGTATCTCATCTCTTACAATGAACACAACGTTCGTAAACCCCGCATGAAGAGCATCATAGATCGAGTAGTCGATAATGATCTCTCCATTCGGACCGATTGGATCGATTTGCTTCAGGCCACCATAGCGGCTTCCGATTCCCGCAGCCATGACGACAGCGTTGGTTTGGTCACCTTCATCCTCCTAGTTAGCTGTGCTTCTTCACGTCCTGCTCCGCATTCTACACTTCGCGCTCCGCGTTTTCTTCTCGCCCGTTCGCTCAAGCCCGCCAAGCTCTGCCCTAATCACGAATCACGCAAATACACCAAATCCCACGAATACTGCTCACCATACATCGGCAAGGCCTTCACTGACCTTCATAGTGGAATTCGCCCCATTCGCAAGATTCGTGATACCTCTCTTCTTTCCCTCCGCGTTCCACATTCCGCGCTCCGCGTTCTATTCTTTCCTTGGCGGCCTTTGCGTGAAAAATGCTTTTCCCGTTCCGCGCTCGACACTCCGTGCTCCCAGTTCCGGACTCAGGATTCTCTCGCCCGCTCGCTGTCCAGCAACGTGGCAGATAAACTGCTTACGCTACAAAGGCAGAACATTATCGTCCTAAGTCTTGCACTCGGTTGTCTGCCCATATCCTGGCTGTTCTCTGCGCGAGAGAAAGCCTTTCGTTCCGAGTTCCGCACTCCGCGCTCTTCGTTCCACGTTATCGCTCAACAATGCGGCTAAGTGTAACATGCGCGTGCACAAGGAGGCCATATTGAACACACTGCGCCGCATATCCAAGAAAAGGAAACTGTCCCCTTTTCTTGTGGGCAGATGTTCGGAGCAGTCGAATCAAGCGATCTGGTCTTCGCTTGGGCGAGTCCTGTGACCTGGACCTCCTCTGACGATTCCCCATTTCTCATCCTGCATGGGGATCAGATCCAGGTTGTCCCCTTATTGCTGTCCCGGAGCCTGTACGATTATCTGGTTGCAGCTTGGGTTACTCATGCGCTGATACCTCAGAATAACTGATTGCGTCCTTCTTACTCGCTGGCTCAAGAAGTAGCTTGTGGTTTTGGAGGGGGCTACCACTGAATTTCGTTGGTAATGGCCATCCTGTCGAAGGCAATCTACATCAACAGAGGTGCTCCCGTCCAAAGTCCAATCCCCTACAGGGGTTGATTCCCCGCCCATTGGGGCGTGCTTCTTACAAAGCCTCTTGATACACCGACCGCTTGTGGCGGTGTAGTCCATTTGGCAGCCCCTGTAAGTGATCCTGCAAGCACGCGAACTGGCTCAGCGACAAGCTCCGAATACGAGCAGACCTCGCTTGCTTATTGGTGTAGGAAAAGGGTACTATGTTTTCGGTTGAAAGATCGTACAGGAACTAAGTTTTCCTGCCAGTTGTCCATGCACATCAATGAAAAGGAAGGTTATGATGGATACATCTACGGGAGCCTCGTCGGCATCCTCCAATACAGTGCTCAAGGCAATCATTCTGGCTGCTGGCTCTGGCAAACGGCTAAGGCCATTCACCGATTACACCCCAAAATGCCTCGCGCCTGTAAATGGTGTACCAATACTTGTTAACGCGCTTACTCATCTGCATGACGTGGGGATACAGGAAACTGTGATCGTTGTGGGCCACCTCAAGGGAAAGATCTACGACGCTATCGGAGATTCCTTCAGCGGGATGAAAATTTCTTACATTGAATCCGACCGCTACGAGACAACGAACAATATCTATTCCCTTTGGCTCGCTCGCGAACACCTGACCGAAAACATCTTGCTGCTGGAATCGGATGTGTTTTTTGAGCGGTTGCTGCTTGATCGTCTGCTCGCAAATGAAAATGCCAACATTGCGGCAGTCGCCCGGTACCAGTCCTGGATGTCCGGTACGGTTGCCAGCCTCGACAATGATGGGAATATACAAGCATTGTTGGAAACAAGTCGCCAACCACCCGGATTAGATTATTCCAAGGTTTTCAAGACCCTCAACATCTATCTGCTTCGCCGTGATTTCCTGCGTGAGCAATTTGTACCGCAACTGGAGGCCCGCGTCAGCATCGGTGACGTGAATCAGTACTACGAAGTCGTCTTCCATGCGTCCACGTATGGCCAAGAGCACAATCTCGCAGCGCTTGTATGCGATGACATTAAGTGCTTCGAGATCGACGATGAAAACGACCGGGTTAACGCAGAATATCTGTTCGCGTCACCGGATGAGCGGTTTGATGTTGTCTCCCGCGAGCATGGGAGCTACTGGCGCTATGGGTTCACAGATCATTCGTACCTCTACAACCTCTACTTCCCCCCAGAAGGGGTCTTTGCTCATATGAGGGATAACATCCACGATTTGATAGAGAGCTATCCTGTGGCGCAGGATGCTCTGGCCGGTCTTGTTGGCCTTTCGATTAATCAGCCAGCTGAACGAATCGTTGTGGGCAACGGCGCTGCCGAACTCATCAAGATTATCTCGGGACATTTGTACAATCAACTCGTTATCCCGGTGCCGTCTTTCAATGAGTACGCCAACGCATCTCCCGAAGGAAAAGTCACCAGCTTCGCCCTAGAGCCACCTTTTTTTGAACTGGACGTGGATGAGTTTGCCGCAGAAGCCCTTAGCTGCAAAGCTGACGTGGCGGTCGTGGTATCGCCAAACAATCCGACTTCTCTATTGGTACCGAAATCCGACCTCGTGCGCCTGGCGGAAAAGCTGGCCAGTCAAGACTGTATCCTCATCGTGGACGAATCCTTCATCGATTTTGTGCAAGAACCCGATCAGAGCAGCATGGTGCCCGAGCTTGCAGAGCACGAGAACCTCGCGATTCTCAAGAGCATGAGCAAGGCCTATGGCATTTGCGGATTACGGCTCGGCTACTTGCTTACTGCGAATCATGAACTGGCCGCATCAGTGCGGAAGGAAGTGCCCATCTGGAATGTCAACGGGTTTGCCGAAGCTTTTCTGAGACTTCTGCCTCGTTATCGTCGGGAGTTTGCGGAAAGCTGCCGGAAGGTGCGGAATGATCGTGATGATCTGTACCGGAGCCTGGCTTCGATTCCCGGGATGATAGTCTACAAACCGGCTGCGAATTTTGTCTTCTGTCGTCTCCCTAGTGAGGCAATGTCTGGGCCCGAAGTGACCCGTAGGCTGTTCACAAAACACAACATCTACGTCAAAGACTGCGTAGGGAAGGTGCTTCCAGAATCCGACCGATACCTTCGTATTGCCAGCCGCACAAGAACCGAGAATCACAATCTCGTAGAAGCCCTGCGCAACGTGATTGGCGAGAGGTAATTATACTATGAGCAACAAGCCGACCATCCTATCTGTCGTCACAGACATTCCCAATATCATAACCTTGTTGGGATTGAGCAGTGGTATTCTCGGGATATACCTCGCGCTTCTGGGGAACTTCCCGGCAGCAATCATCGCCATGCTCTGGGCCGTTCTGTTTGACTGGTACGACGGCCCCGTCGCACGCCGGATACCTGGGAGAAGCGATGTTCAAAAGTCCATCGGTGCCAAAATGGACTCCCTAGCTGATATCGTCAGCCTGGCTATCTGCCCGGCCATCATCCTATTGAGTTACGGACAGTTCAGTGCATGGTTCTTCCCCGGAGCACTGATGATAGTTGTGGCGGGTGTCGTCCGGCTCGCCTATTTTGACGTCTTCGGTGTCGATGACGACGGTACCATTGCAGGACTTTCGCTAGACATCACAGCTCTCGTGGTGGCGCTTGTGTTCCTGTTGGAGAGAGTATTGGGCCACAATTCCTTTGCAGCTCTCCTCTACACCACAATAGCGGTCTTATCGTTCCTGCACGTCGCGCCATTCCGTATGCATAAGATGGTGGGGCGCTGGTATTACGTTATAACAGCCTACGTCTTAATCCTGACGGCTGTGTACTCCTATCTTCTGTGGACCGATTAGTCCGGTAGCAGCTGGTCTGCCACGTTAAGACACGACTCAACAGCACAACGTCGGGC
>JAGGSM010000287.1 GCA_021159105.1 Candidatus Bipolaricaulota bacterium | reverse complement strand
GGCAGCGAGACGTCGGCACTGGAACGCATCTTGCTGTAGATTGTATGCATCACCAGTAAGAGAGAGAAGTCTCGTGAAGCACGTCTTGCCTTGTGCTGGTGATCCTGGTTGTTGACACCTTGACTTGCGGCCTCCTCATGATTATTATTCAAGCCATGAATGATAATCATTCACGACACGAATGGATTTACAAGCACCGTTGGCTGGAGCAACGCCTCGCAAGGATGGTGAAACGACATCCAGTAGTGGTGATCACCGGACCGCGACAAGTGGGAAAGTCCACTCTGCTCCATCACGCCCAACCGGTTCTCAACTGGCGCTACCACACCCTCGACGAGATGGATGTACAGGAGCAAGCGCAAAGCGATCCGACTGCATTGTGGGCGGGCGTTGATCACGTGATTATCGATGAGGCACAGCGTGTCCCCTCCGTTCTGCTTGCGGTGAAACGAGCGGTTGACCAGGATCGCAATCGTAGGTTCGTCTTGTCGGGATCGGCGAACATGCTGTTGATGCAGAAGGTGAGCGAGTCACTCGCTGGCCGAGCTGTGTATTTGAACCTGCGACCGCTGACTCTGGGAGAGTGGGAAGCGGGGACCGCACCAAACATCCTATCCTCGCTCCTAGATGACCAGCTTCCATCCGAAGGACGCATTCCTTCCACTTCAGATGCGCTTTCTGAGGCATGGCGTGGATTCATGCCTGGACTCTTCTGGTTAGACGATGGAGAAGAGGGTATTGTCGATTGGTGGTACGGATACGTGAGCACGTACCTAGAGCGCGATCTGCGCACACTCTCACAGATCTCATCGCTGACTGACTTTCGTCGGGTCATGGCGCTTGCCGCTCTGCGTACTGGGCAGTTGACGAATCAGACGGAGATTGCACGCGACAGCGGCGTGTCGCAGCCGACTGTTCGTCGCTACCTCAATCTTCTCGAGGTCTCCATGCTCCTTGATCGCGTACCTGCGTTCTCTTCTAGCAAGACAACGCGTCTTCTCAAATCCCCTAAGCTGTACTGGGCGGATCCTGGCCTGGCTGCTTTCCTAATGGGGCATTACACGTCTGCTGGAATCAAGAACGAACGTGAGGCAGGCGCCCTGTTCGAAAATCTCGTTGTCATGCACCTGCGGTCACTTACTGATCTCCTGATCCCTCCGGCACGCATCCACTACTGGCGCACGGTATCCGGGACTGAGGTGGACTTCGTCGTGGAACAGGGGCAGGGTCTCGTCGCGATTGAGGTCAAACTCTCTGTCACTGCGCACTACCGCGATATTGCAGGACTGAATCGCTTCCTGAAGGAGCACAGCAAGTGCAAGGCAGGAGTACTCATCTACGCTGGTGATGAAATCGTCCGCCTTGGGGAGCGTATCGTGGCGTTGCCCTGGCAGGCACTAGCGCGCGAGATCGTTAGATCATCGTAGCAAGAAGGCCTCACAGCTCACAAGTAGTTCTGTCTACAGGCCGCGAGGGGGTATCTTGTGTTCGAACGTGTAGCCTGAGTCCCGTGCCAATCCCTCGATTTCTTCCCGTGTCTTGGAGAAGCCGAACGTGCAGGTTCCTTCGCTGTCATCGCACCTTACAAATGCTGCGCTCTTTGCGCAAGAGGTTCCTCTCCATGACGGGTCTGGCTGGGTTGCGCGATCGACACCCTTGTTGTAGCCTTGCTGTATGAACGTGAAGGTTGTCGCCACCAATCGCAAAGCCCGCCATGAGTACGAGATCGTCGATACGATCGAGGCGGGGATTGCCCTCGTCGGAAGCGAGGTGAAGAGCCTGCGCAACGGGAGCTGCTCGCTTCAGGACGGCTATGCCGTCATCAGGAACGGCGAGGTGACTCTGCGCGGCGTGCACATTGCCCCCTACAAGCAGGCATCGATGTTCAACGCCGATCCTGATCGTGACAGGAGGCTTCTACTGCACAAGCGCGAGATCATGCGCCTGCAGACGAAGGTCAAGGAGCGAGGACACACCCTGATCCCCCTGCGCGTCTACTTCAGCAAGGGGCGAGCCAAAGTAGAGCTCGGTCTGGCCCGTGGGAAGAAGACCTACGACAAGCGCCGCAAGCTGCGCGATGACGACGAGCGCCGCCGCACGCAAGAAGCGATGAAGCGCTACAGTCGAGGGGAGAGGGTATGAGCATCCGCGAGGAGCTAGAGGAACGCGAGCGCAGGGAGCTGGCGCCGTACGCAATGCTGAGCGCCGAGAGTCGCGGCAGGGAGCGCTGGATCGAGCCGGACCCGATTCGTACTGCCTTCCAGCGCGACCGCGACCGCATCATCCACTGCAAGGCGTTCCGTCGCCTGGAGTACAAGACGCAGGTGTTCGTCAACCACGAGGGGGATCACTACCGCACCCGACTCACGCACTCACTCGAAGTGTGGCAGATTGGCCAGACGATCGCTAGCGCACTTGGCCTCAACCTCAACCTGGTGGGAGCGATCTCCCTGGGGCACGACCTCGGCCACACCCCCTTCGGCCACTCGGGCGAGGATGCTCTTGACGCATTGCTTCCGGAGGGCTTTCGGCACTATGAACAGGGTGTACGTGTGGTGGAAGAGCTGGATGATTCCTATCCCGATCAGCCGGGGTTGAACCTGACCTTCGAGGTGCGAGAGGGGATCCTCAAGCACGTCATATGGAAGATCGCTCTCGATCCGAATCGCTTCTCTCACCTTGAACCGACGGTGATGCCGTCGCTGGAGGCGCAGGTGATCAACATGGCCGATCCGATCGCCTTCATCAGCCATGACCTGGACGACGGCCTGCGCGCGGGCATCCTTGACGAGACCGACCTGAGCGGTCTGAAGATCGCCAAGCGGCTAAGTGCGATGGGCAAGCGTCCGTGGACGCGGCTGGTGATCCCGCTTCTGGTAAACGATGTCATCCACGAGACAGCGCGAAGCATCGCGAAGAACGGGATCTCGTCAAGTGGTGATGTGCGTGCTCATCCGGAGCTGTTGGTCGATCTGTCTCCAGAGATCAAGGGCGAGAAGGAAGAGCTCTCCGCCTATCTGTACGAGAACTTCTACGATGACTACCGCGTGCGGCGGATGCGGAAGCAGGGGATCAGAATCATCGAGGAACTGTACCGCGTGTTCATGAACGACTGGCGGCTCCTACCAACCGATGTCACCGCAAGTAAGCGCGCCGAACTGACCGCTAGCGAGGGCGAAGATCAGGAGAACATCCTGCGACCTATCGTGCGCGACTACATCGCTGGGATGACCGACCGATTCGCGTTCAAGACGTACTCACAGGTGATAGGAAGCATTGCCTTGCCTGAGTGAATCATGCCCGAATCCCGCTACAGGGGTTCATTCCCCCTTGGTGCGTGCTTCGGAGCTGCGGCGGGGAAGTTTATTGGCCACTCTGCCGGATGTTCCCGTGAACTGAGGCAAAGGTGAGTGGCTGAAAGCGTAGATGGGTTACCGTTTCTTACGCCCTGCGGTGAGCTTTTCCCCGGCTTATCCGGAATGTGCGTACGTTAGGAGGAAGAACGTGGACAGGGCCTACATTCGTCCGGGATGCACAATTGCGTAAGGCACCGAGGGAGCTCATAGAGCGCAAGGCCAGTGGCAGACCACAATTCATGTGCCTTCGGATCACGCTTGCGATTTTCGATAGCGCTCTGCACAATGATCAGGTTGGGGTACATCCAGAATTCAGGGGGCTTCAGATGAATACAGCAAAGACACGTCTGACGGTCGATCTACCCCGGGACTTGGTGAAGTGGGCCGATGCCGCGGTTCAGCGGGGAGCAGCCCGCAGTCGGAACCAATTGATTGTACAAGCGATTGATGTGTATCTCCACAGCCTGGAAGAGGCAGAGATTGACGCCCGTTTCAAGGCGATGGCGGATGATGAAGCGTACCAGAGAATGACACAGCAGTTGACGCAAGAGCTTGAGCATTCCGACTGGGAGGCGTTGCAGCTTGGTGAAGGCCCCGGAGGGGCGGGCTCACCAAGGATTCGGTGGTGCTGACGGGACAGATTCGAGCGGTGGCCAAGATTCGGCTGCTTGCGCGGTTGGGTGAACTTCAGCCAAATACGATGCGGCAGATTGAGAAAGCACTCAAGATTGCACTGTATTTGTGTTGAGTCTGGCATATGAGACGTGGAGTTCGCGCAGTTCGTGTCTTGCGTCACTGAGCAGGAATGCAGTAGTTTGTTATCGTGTCTTCCGACGCGATCACCTATGTGCTCCAGAGAGAGGTCGATCAAGCGGATTTCCGTATCTCTAGGTCTGTTGATATACTCGATCCATCTGATATCAAGCGAGGTGGAACATGAACCGAGCAGGAAAATCAGGGATGCGTACGCGAATAGTAATTGCGCTTCTCTGCGGTGTAGTTACGTTGGCGTGGTTCACAATAGGAGTTCGCGCGGAAGAAGATTTGATTCCCCATTCTCCGATCGAGATCATCGGCGATACCGGCTTTACAGTGGAGAACGGTGTCGTTGCGGGAACTGGAACCAACGAGGACCCGTATCTGATAGCGGGGTGGATGATTGACGCCACAGATGCTTCGTTTGGTGTGCATGTTGAGGGGACCACGAAGGCATTTGCCATCGAACGATGTCGCGTATTTGGCGCAAGCTCCACAGCCATTGACCTCGTGGATGTGAAGAAGGCGTCCGTCAGCGGCTGCGAAATGGGGACCAGCTACTTTGGACTGTCAGCCAAGAACAGCGACAATCTGACCATTGCTGACAACTCCTTCTTCGATAATGACTATGCTGCTTTATTCCTTATCAACAGCTCCAACAACAACATTCATGACAACCTCTTTCACGCTGGAGGGCCGGGGATCCTGTTCTACGAGAACGCAATGAACAATACTGTGCATGATAATGTGTTCGACCACTGCAAGATCGGCATTTCTATCTTGTCATTGGCTGGTGGTGGAAACCGCATTTACTACAACGACTTCCTCTCCTGCCGAGCGGCGAGCGAGGCGTGTAACCTGTGGGACGATGGCAAGGGAACAGGAAACTACTGGAGTGAATACGGGCATGAAGACGCCGATGGGGACGGGATCGGGGACGTTCCCTATCGCATCTTCGGCTCCGGTTACGAATACGACTACCATCCAGCGATGACCCCGTTTCACCCGATGACGAACGAGTGAACGTGGTGGTTTAAACGGTATGTCTATTCGCCGATGATCTTGACGAGGACGCGCTTCCTGCGGCGGCCGTCGAACTCGCCGTAGAAGATCTGCTCCCATGGGCCGAAGTCGAGCTTGCCGTCGGTGATTGCCACTACGCACTATCGGCCCATCACCTGGCGCTTGAGGTGAGCATCGCTGTTGTCCTCTCCGGTGCGGTTGTGGCGGTAG
>JAGGSM010000246.1 GCA_021159105.1 Candidatus Bipolaricaulota bacterium | reverse complement strand
GCGCCTCTTTGGCAAAATCGCGGAGGCGGAACTTCTGGATCTTGCCGGACTGGGTCATCGGGAACTCGTCCACGATCTCGACGTAGCGAGGGACCTTGAAGTTGGCGATCTTTCCCGCGCAGTAATCCACTATCTCCTGCGGGTCGATCGTCTCCCCCTCGCGCGGGATGATGTAGGCGACAGCGACCTCTCCCATCACGTCGTCCGGAGCACCAACAACGGAGACGTTCTGCACCTTGGGATGGGTGAACAGGTACTCCTCGATCTCGGCCGGGTAGACGTTGAACCCGCCGGTGATGAGCATGTCCTTCTTCCGCCCGACGATCCTGACGTAGCCCTGTTCGTCCATCGTGGCAAGGTCACCCGAATAAAGCCAGCCCTCACCATCGATCGCCTCAGCGGTCTTGTCGGGCATCTTGTAGTAGCCCATCATCACGTTGTAGCCGCGGCAGGCAAGCTCTCCCATCTCTCCGGTGGGAACTGGTGCATGATCATCGTCTGCCATCTTCACCTCGATCCCTGGTAGAGCTCTTCCCACCGTCTCCACTCGCAGATCGACGGAGTCGTCGAACCGGGTCATCGTGATCACCGGCGAGGCTTCAGTTAGGCCGTAGGCGATAGAGACGTTGCAGTGCAGCTCATCCATCACCCCCTTCATCACCTCGACCGGGCAGGGGGCCCCAGCCATGATCCCGGTGCGCAGTGACGACACATCGTAGCCGGAACCGTCGCCTTTCCCCTTCCGGTACTCCTCAAGCTCGAGGACGAACATCGTAGGCACGCCGTACAGGACCGAGACGTCTTCACGCTCAACGAGTTCGAGCGCTTCTCTTGCTTTGAATACGGTCATCGGGACCATGCTCGCCCCCCAGGTGATCGCGCCGGTGATTCCCATGACGCAGCCGAAGCAGTGGAAGAAGGGGACGGCGAGGAGAAAGACATCGTTTTCTGTGGCGTGTAGGACTTCGGTTACCTGCTTGGCGTTCTCCGCGATGTTGTGGTGGGAGAGCATCGCCCCTTTGGGGTTGCCGGTCGTTCCTGAGGTGTAGAGGATGAACACGTTGTCCTGCGGATCGCACATCGCCTCGCGCCGCGCGAGCTTATCGTCATCGACCAGTCCCGCACCCAGCGACTCCACCTCAGAGAAGGATCGCATATCGCTCCCCTTCTCCCCGACGATGATCACGTTCTTCAGCAGCGGAAGCCGCCGGCGAAGATCGGCTATCATCTGCCGATAGTCGATTCCCACAAACGTGTCGACCATGAACAGCGTCGTCGCCTCGGAGTTATCGAGGATGTAGCTCACTTCGTGCGGCTTGTAGCGCGTGTTCATGGGGACGACGACAGCGCCGATGCGGGCGATGGCGAAGTAGGCGATCACCCATTCTGAGATGTTCGGCATCCACAGGCCGACCTTCTCCCCCTTCTCGACGCCGAGCTCGATCAGGCCGCGCGCCAGGCGGTCGACGCGCGCGTTCAGTTCCTCGTAGGTGATGTGCTCACCGTCATCGGCGATCACCGGGCGCTGCGGGTAATGGGCCGCTGCTTGCGCGAGTACTTGCGATAGTGTCCTCATTGATCCACCTCCGGATTTAGCGGAATGCATCCAGCCTAGCATAAACCGCGCTCCTCGAGCAACAGCCCGTAATTCGGGCATTGTCGGCAAATGCCCGTTAGTTCGTTGAAGATCAAGCGAGGAAGAGATAGACTGAACCGGACTGAACTGACGGTGCAAGGAGGAACCTTGAACAATCTGACAATAGATAACATTCGAGAACAGGTCATCGGAATCGACAGGAAAGTTCCACTCCTCGACGGGCGTGTTGTCCAGTACATAAACCTGGACAACGCCGCCACCACGCCGACGCTGCGCCCCGTATTCGACAAGGTGAACGAGTTTCTCCATTGGTATTCGAGCGTTGAGCGCGGCGCCGGGTTCAAGAGCAGGCTCTCAACGCTGATGTACAACCGTGCCCATGAGATCGTCGGGGATTTTGTCGGTGCCAATCAGGATGAATACACGGTGATCTTCACCAAGAACACGACGGAATCGATCAACAAGCTGGCCCACAGGATCGACTTCTCCAAAAACGACATCGTCCTGCGATCGATCATGGAGCACCACTCGAACGACCTGCCGTGGCGGATGAACGCCAACGTTGAGTACATCAACATCAATCCGCACGGCGGCCTAGATCTGGATCACCTTGATCAGCTCATCGCCAAGTTCTCTCACCGCATCAGGCTGATCGCCATCAGTGGGGCATCGAACGTCACCGGATACTTGAATCCTATCCACGAGATCGCAAAGAAGGCGCACTCCATCGGCGCGGAGATCTTCGTCGATGCCGCTCAGCTCGCTCCTCATCGCGATATCGAGATGAAGCCGCTCGACGACCCATCGCACATCGACTACCTCGCCCTCTCCGCTCACAAGATGTACGCCCCCTACGGCACGGGAGTCCTCGTCGGACGGAGGGACACGTTTCTCAAGGGTGATCCCGATTCCGTCGGCGGGGGGACGATCGAGTTGGTGACTGAGGACGAGGTGCGCTGGGCCGATCTGCCGGAGAAGGAAGAGGCGGGAACGCCCAACGCCGTGGGAGCGGTAGCACTGGCCGAGGCGATCCTGTGCATGCAGCAGATCGGCATGGAGGAGATCGCCGCTCACGAGGCGCGCCTCAGCGCGTACCTGCTGCGCAAGCTAAAGAAGATCGATGGCATCAGCATCTACGGCGACACGGATCCGGAGAACACGGCAAACCGCCTTGGTGTGATCCCGTTTGCCGTAGAAGGAATGCCGCACCAGCTCCTTGCCGCGATCCTGGCCTACGAGGGCGGGATCGGAGTGCGCAATGGCTGCTTCTGCGCACACCCCTACGTGCTCAAACTGCTGCACGTCTCCTCCAGCAGGATCGAAGCGTACAAGGACGAGGTGGAGCACGGATCGCACGAAGGGTTGCCCGGCCTGATCAGGATCAGCTTCGGCTGCTATAACGAGGAGCCCGAGGTGGACGCCCTAATCGAGCATCTTGAGCGCGCAGTGCGCGGGGACTACCAAGGAGAGTACGTTCAGGATAGACACACGGGTGAATTTGCGCCGAAGGGGCTCACGCAGGATCTCGGACAGTACTTCTCTCTGTAGCGATCGACTCGAGGGAGGCTAACTGTATCCTGCCTGTCTTCCGTTCAAGAGCAGGGACGCCAAGAACATCACGGCTGCTACGAGGGCGAAGACCGGTAGGTAGCCGGCAAAGTGGATGATTACTCCTCCAAGAACTGGAAGGAGAACGACAAGAACGTTGAGCGTTCCACGGATACCGAGATACACAGGCCTGTTGTCCGCAGGGATGATATCCAGTAGATAGGGCTCAAATCCGACTCGCCTTCCGCTGAACACAAACCCGACCAAGAGGAAGACGATGGAGAACATGTCCGCGCCCAGGTGCGTTATTGCAATGGCGACGATGGGTATCACTCCGCCGAGGAGGAGGCAGAAGCGAACGACTCGCCTGCTGTCGTACCGCCCTGACATCCATCCCCAAAGCAGGTTGGAAGCTATTGTGCCCCCAATCTGGAACAGCAGATACCTTCCGATGTAGACGTCGCTTACACTAAACATGTCCTTGGCATAGATCATGTAGAACGGCATTATCATCAGACTGAAGCTTGAAAGGTTCTCCACCAGGATGAATCTGAAGAACTCCGGATTCTCCCGCAAGATGTTGGGGATGCTGCGCAGCAAGGAGGCAAGAGAAGGACGCGCCTCTCCGCTGACAGGGGAAGGAGGCTCCTTGATGAACCAGAAAGCAATGGAGGCAACGATGAGGCCGATGAAACCGATGAAAAGGATGAATGCGTAGTTCTTCGGGAAGGGGAGTGAATTCACGCTGAACACGCGAGCGATTATCCATCCCCCGCCGAAGGCGGCGAGGCTGCTGGCGAACTGCCTGGCAGCGGCGAGCTTTCCCCTCTCTCCCTTGGCGACGAGTTTGCCGAAGATGTCCTCATATGCTATCCCAGCAAGCCCACCGCTCAGGGAGAAGAGAAGGATCCATATGAAGAAGCTTCCCACTACAAGCCAGGGCGATCTTGCCCCGAAGAAGAGCATGAATGCCGCCATCCCCAGAAACGCCAGTCCACGCAGGTAGATGCCCATGATGAGAAACTTCCTGCGGTAGCGATACGTAGAGAGGAAGTGTCCGAACAGCAGGCTAAACAGGTATGGTATACCGAGCATGAGAGAATAGATGATTCCAAAGATGATCTTCGAACCACCAAGATCGGTTATCATAGCAGGGAAGACCGTGTTGAAGTCGATCATTGCCATGGTGAGGGCGAGAAAGACCCCATGCCAGATGAAAATAGCGTAGACCATTGCACCCCCCCTAAGTGAAGAACTGAATAAAGCTAGTTCGGCTATTCTACCCGACTGCCCGCCCTCTATCCCGCGAGGGATCCTTCTGCGTCACTGGCCATTGCCTCATTTCCTGTCGATCGACCGCGTCAGCGCGTTGCGCGTTCCCGCGCTGCAGCTACAATAGAATCGTAGTGATGACGATAAGGAGGAACAGTTAATGCACGGAAGCTTCGGCAGATACTTGGATGTGGACCTGACAACGAGGACGATCACCAATTACGAGATTCCAGAGAAGTGGTACCAGTTATATCTCGGCGGAAGAGGGATCGCTGCGCGTATTCTCCTGGAAGAGCTCTCCGGAACGGAGGATCCTCTCTCGGCCGATAACATCCTCGTCTTCGGTACCGGGCCATTCCAGGGCACAAACGTTCTCGGTGCCGGGAGACACATCGTGATGGGCCTCTCCCCCAAGACCGGAAGTGTTGCTGGATCTTACGTCGGCGGATACTTCGGCCACGAGCTGGGTAGGAGCGGGTACGACGGGGTCATCGTGCGCGGAGCAGCGGATGAGCCGGTCTACCTGTCGCTGATCGATGGAGCAGCAGAGATCCATCCCGCATCTGATCTGTGGGGCAAGGGAGTTCTTGAGACGACGGATGTTCTCACGAAGTGCCATCCTCACGGTCGCGTGGCAGCGATCGGGATCGGCGGGGAGAACCTGGTTCAGATGGCGTGCATCATGCACGATGTCTCCCGTTCCGCTGGCCGCCCTGGGCTTGGCGCTGTAGCGGGTAGCAAGATGCTCAAGGCGATCGTCGTGCACGGTAATCAGGATAAGCCAATCGCTGACGAGGATCGCTTCCTGCAAGAGCGAGGTGACCACACGCGCGACACCTACGATGAGGACATGCGCCGCTTCGGCGAGTACGGGACATCTGGCGGCCTGACCTGGCTGTCGGAGACTGGGATCCTCCCAACGAAGAACTTCCAAGAAGGGACCTTTGATGCGGCGGAAGCGATTGGCGGTGAGCGGCTGCACGA
>JAGGSM010000197.1 GCA_021159105.1 Candidatus Bipolaricaulota bacterium | reverse complement strand
AGCTCGGTGGTCTGCACACTTTTTCGGGCTGGACCGGCCCGACGATGACCGATTCTGGCGGCTTTCAGGTGTTCAGCCTCGGAGCGGGGAAGGAGCACGGGGTAGGAAAGGTCGCGTCGATCTTCCCCGGCGAGGGGAGGCCACGCAATGCCAATCACTACCGTCAAGGCAAGTCCCTCGTTAAGCTGACCGAGGAGGGAGCATCGTTCAAATCGATCATCGATGGCTCCGATCAATTCTTCTCCCCCGAAGGGGTGATCGAGATCGAGCGCAAGCTGGGAGCGGACATCATCCTCGTCCTCGATGAATGCACCTCGCCACTGCACGACTACGACTACACCAAAAACGCGATGGAGCGCACACATCGCTGGGCACGGCGTGCGCTGGACGCGTTCAACAGAGAAGACGGATCAGAACAGTACCCGAATCCTGATCAGATCCTGTACGGAATCGTGCAGGGCGGGGCGTACGAGGATCTACGGCGTGAGAGCGCGCGGGTGATCGGCGGGATGCCGTTTGAAGGGTTCGCCATCGGCGGGTCGCTCGGCAAATCCAAGGAAGAGATGCACAAGGTGCTAGACTGGACGATTCCATTGTTGCCGGATGATAAAGCGCGCCACCTGCTGGGGATCGGGGAGATCGAGGATATCTTCGCTGGGGTCCGCCGCGGTGTAGACACCTTTGATTGCGCCGCCGCGACACGCATCGCCAGGAATGGGACCGTTTTCTTGAAGGGCGAGCCCAGGCACAGGATCAACCTGAGGAATGCGCGTTTCGCCGATGATCCGCGTCCGATCGACGAGACCTGCGATTGCTTCACCTGCCAGCACCATTCGCGTGCCTACCTGCACCACCTCTGTCGTGCTGGCGAGTTCTCCTTCTACCGCTTAGCGACCATTCACAACCTGCGCTTCCTCGTGCGCTTGATGCAACAAATCCGCGAGGCGATCGCGACCGATACGCTCGATGAACTAGAGCAAGACTGGCGATAAAAGGGGACAGGCTACTTTTCGGCCAGCCTCGATCGCCGAAAATCAGCCTGTCTTTTTTTGCTGTTCCCTTTTTATGGGAGGAAGCTACGCAGCGAACGACCGAAGCCGGACAGGTCCAGGCCGGAAAAGTCGATCGACAACGATACACGGTGTGTTCCGGGAAGGGTGGGATGCGTGATGTACGCGTAGTCGAGGATGAATCCCTGAATGTTTAACCCCATCCCCAAGGTGATCGACATGCCGCCTGTTTGCGTCAATACTCCTGCACGCAACGTAAGCGTTTGCACTGGGCTGTATGCTGCTCCTATGTGGAAGCCCCCTCCCAGATCCAGATCACTCGTTAGGAGGATCATATCGGCGATCTTCATCGCTCCGCCAATTCTAAGTGACATCGCCATCGACTCGCCGTGCGCGTCGTAATTCACTCCGCCGAAGAGGTTATTTGCGGTCACGCCTAGAGCCATGTCGCTCAACCCGATCGGCCCGATTCGAATGCTGGAGAAGGTCATCCGGTAGGCAAGATCGAACGAAAAACCGGAACCGTTAACTGTCCCATTATTCACAGATAGATACTTGATCCTCGCGCCGAGCGAGAAATCGATCGGCAGCGCAGGGATGAACGGCAGGTCCTTCGGATTGATCCCGAAACCGAGCAAAAGAGCGGTGTTCCCGTAGGAGAGTGCATCAGTAGGATCCCCGTCATTGTTGTATCCAGCGATATTGCTGGCATTGAACATTAGCATGCCAATGCCCCAGTTCTGGAACGTTAACGCGAGTGAGGAATAGCTCGCGCTTCCCAAGTATGAGGCGTAGAACGAGCTGAAGCTGATCCCGGGCAGGGCGGATAGTCCCGCCGAGTTGTAGTACAACGTCTCAGCTCCCTGAGCAAGAGCCGTGCCCGCTCCACCGAGGCCGATCACCTGCACCCCAGGATCAATGTCGAGCACCGAAACTGCTGTCTCAGCTATTCCCGCGACACTCAGCCCAGTCAGAAGGAGGGCTGCTATCATCAATACATGTACTCTCTTCACTGTTCTCCCTCCCTTACCTTGCAATCAGAAGCTTGAATGTTGGCGATTTGATCGCGCCACCGCTGGCGTTCTTGGCAACAACAACGCACAGGTAGAGCCCGTTTGGCTGATCAGTGCCACCAGTCGACTTGAGATCCCACACGTACGGCGATTCACC
Source organism: Candidatus Bipolaricaulota bacterium (assembly GCA_021159105.1). Lineage (GTDB taxonomy): Bacteria > Bipolaricaulota > Bipolaricaulia > UBA7950 > UBA9294 > M55B144. Next base: position 3,307 of record JAGGSM010000197.1, on the reverse strand, counting down.
CACTGTGAGATCATGTTCGAAGACCAGCGCACCAGCGATGTTGTAGATGCGCAGTACCGGATCGGTGGCACCGGTTGGCAGGTAGTAAACGATAGATGCCTGCGTCGATGCCGGATTCGGATAGCTGTAGATGACCGTTCTCTCCGGGCCGCTCACCGTGATTTCCTTTGTGACCTCAGCACTGTCAGCATCTTTGTCGTCGGTTACAACAAGACTTACCGTGTAAGTGCCCGCTGCCATATACGTGTGCGTCGGGTTTGCCGCCGTGCTCGTGGTCCCATCCCCGAAGTCCCAGGCCCAACTCTCTACGGTACCATCTGAATCGACAGAGGTATCAGTGAACTGAACAGTCTCTCCGGTAGTCGCTGTCGTTTTGTTCACAGTGAAGCTGGCGACTGGTGGCTCGTTGCCGACTGATACCGTCTTAGTGACGGTGGTTGCGCCGTTCTGTGCGTCCGTCACCACTAGCGTTACTGTGTATGCCTTCTTATCGGTGAATGCATGTTGTGGGGTCGATGCGGCGCTGGTTGTACCATCTCCGAAATCCCAAGCATAGGTGAACGGCGTTCCCTCCGGTTGATCCGGGTCGGTCACAGTAGCGGTGAACGTGGTTGCTTCATTCACGTCCGGCGCTGGCGGATCCCAAGTGAAATCAACAGTTGGCAGTTCATTGGGCGGTCCTTCAACGACGATTGTCTTCGTCTTAGATCCGCTTACGCCGCGGGCATCCGTTGCCGTAAGCGTGACATCGAAGGTGCCACCGGTGGGATACTGATGCGTTGGGTTGGCCTCAGTAGAGGTGTTTCCATCACCGAAATCCCATAGGTAGCTCGCGATCGCATCGCCATCGGAGTCGGTGACGGTCGATGTGAATTTGATGGTGTCTTCATAGGTGAAATCAGCTTTTGGCCCCACTGATGCCGTTGCAACTTTCGCGAAGGTGAAGTCAACGACTGGACGGTGGTTTATTGCCAGCGTCCACTGATTGCTTGTGGCCGTCTTGTCGTAGGAGACACTCGTCTCGGTATGGAGAACGCGCGTCTGCAGTTGTAGGGTACGATTGGCTGTCATTTCTTCTGGACCAGCAATTGTCACGTAGACATACAGGAATGTCTCCGAACCTGCGGGCTTGTCAATGATGATGTTGTCCTGAAGAGTCGGTATTGTCACACCACTTGTGCGCAGTCCGGCAAGATCGGTGGCTTCTCCCAGCTTCAGCTCTTCGCTAGTGGCAGTATCCTTGCGCCAGACCTCGATCTTGGCAATGTCTGATCCATCCCGAGCACTGCCGATATTCTTCACGACAACTGGATTGATCGTTACGCTGTCTTCGTTCTCATCGCGATCGACAAGGCGGATCTTCTGGGCGAGCAAGCGCTGACTGGAGTATGCGGTTCCTCCTTCGGGAGGAGTGACGTTCTCCACGATCTCGAACCCCGGCTGGTAGAGAGCAATCAGATCTGGGTACGTGACTTCATCGGACCAATAGTCTTGCCCGTTTTCGTTCCCCCGAATCTTGACCGCCGGCTGTAGCGTGTGCCCGTCAACAGGAACATCAATTTCGTAGTAAATCTTGATCGTCTGAGATGCGTTGTCGGCGACAACCTTGTTCGTCAGGGCAATTGTGATCCCGGCCTTGAAGTTGTTCAGAGCCGCTCCGGTCGCGGTTGCCAGTATCGTTGTGCCGGCCTTCACTTGAATCTGGTGGATTTCATCCCCTGATGCTGTACCTAAGTTACGAATGTGAATGGAGTTGATTGTTATTGGATAGTTGTTTGCGTCATCATCCGTGACTTCCACAATCTGCTGTAGGTTGCTCCCGGTAGTGACTGTCCCCGAGACCAAGCTGGTGCTCTGCTCAGCGATAGCTTCAAACCCCTGTTTGCGGATTGTCTGGGTCGTGCTTGAGGTGATGGTCTGTTCGTACTCCACTCCCCCCTCTTTGACGAGAACGCTCACACGAGTGCGAATCGTGCGGCCATCGGTGATGCTCCCTTGATCCTGCATTCGCATCTCAACGGTGACGGTGACTCCGCTGTTGTCGGGGATGTTCGCTGGGGCCGGCGTGAAGTCCGCATAACTGAAGTCCATCGCGCTGCCGGGATTCCATGTTAGCCATTGGGTAGCACCATCCCAGGTTGTGTAATCAGTTCCGTTGATCGTCAGGGTTACCTTGACGTCTTTGATGTCGGCTGTCGTAGCGGTCCCCAGGTTCTCGACCTTGACGATGGTGCTGTTTGTCTGTACCCACACAACGTCGTTTCCGTTAGCGTCGTCATCGGTGAAGACAGCAATCTGCACCTGCGCTTCGTCATCAGGATTCAAGAAAGCGGCATCAAGCGCGGTATCAGTGAGTTGATCGAACCCGCCGTTGCAGATCGTCTCTCCTGTGAGGTCGGAGTCCCATGCACTCGTGTAGGATGACCCGTTCATTTGATAATAGAACTTGACCCGCAACGAAACAGTCTCCCCGCCACTTACGCTCGTTCCAACAGTGACGTAGATCTTGAGATAGTGCGTAGTCCCTTTTGGAACTTCGTACCCGCCCAGATTGATCGTCACACCGGACCCCAGTCCGGCGATGTTAGTCGTCTCGCCCAGCTTCGTGCCACCGTCCCAGATCTCGATCTTGTCGATCTGTCCGCTCCCTGCTGTGCCCAAATTCTGCACAGTCGCGGAAGTGACGGTTACAGTGTGCGAAGAATCACCCGTGATGCGAACCTCCTGAACAAGGATGCGATCCGTCGGGTTGAGGTTTCCTGCAGCAATGTCCTGATCGGAAAAACTCGGTAGTCCAAATGCCGTTGCCGCCATCGTGGCCGTAAGCAAACACACGAGTAGGAGGCTTCGCCAGCCTGTCTTAGTCATCTTGACCCTCCCCTTAAGGTTAAGGTTGAAGAAGGAATGCATTTTTATCATACCTCTTATGTGGGGAGTATACGGTTGTGTAGCGGGCGTGCGGGGGATCACCGTCAGACAAGCCCCGCCATTCTGTCGCCAGTGGACGGGACTTCTGTCCTGGTGCGCGTGTCGTGTGCGGTCAAGGAGGGAATCGGTTCCGATCTGACGCGCGTCATTTGTGTGACTGGCTGATGTCACACAAGATGCAGATCTTGCTTGACACCCCAAATCCCCTCTTGTACAATTTGCTCTTAGTCGGCATGGCGTGCCAGCGTAGCTCAATTGGCAGAGCAATTGATTTGTAATCAATAGGTTGCCAGTTCGATTCTGGCCGCTGGCTCTTGTGTTTTATTGGAGGGGTACCGAAGTGGCCAAACGGGGCGGACTGTAAATCCGTTGGCGACGC
>JAGGSM010000277.1 GCA_021159105.1 Candidatus Bipolaricaulota bacterium | reverse complement strand
GAAGTGACCTGTGTCAAGAGGTTCCCCTCCCCCACGCCATAGATCCCATCGTCTGTATGGACACGAACGAAGACGCTCTTGGCAACCTTGATCTCTCCAATGGCAATGCGGAATACGCGCTTCAACGGCAAGTCCGCTTTGAAGATCTCTATCCTGGTTATCTTCACGATCTAGCCCCCTTGGTTGTTCATTCTAATATCGAGCGCGAGCCTATGCTCAGTCACGCGCTTCACGAGAGGAACCTTGGAACCCTCTCTCGCAGCGTCAAGTCATCCGCTGTCTCTCGTTCTCGTATCAGAAAGGCTTCGTCTCCCCGCACTAGCACCTCCGCTGGCCGTGGGCGGGAGTTGTAGCGAGAAGACATGGAAAAACCGTACGCGCCGACATCCATTATCGCCAGGAACTCACCCGGTTCGATCTTTGGCAGCGCGCAGTGATGCGCGAGGATGTCCGCGCTCTCGCAGACCGGACCGGCAACATCAACTATATTCACAGAACTTCCTCTTTCTCTAACAGGGAGCACTCGGTGCTGTGCTCCATACAGGGCGGGACGGATGAAGTCGTTCATCCCTGCATCGACGATGAGGAACGATCTGGGTGAAGAAGGCTTGGAATAGAGCGCGGTGGTGAGAAGCACTCCCGCATCCCCAACGATCGACCTTCCCGGCTCAAGGATGATCCTCCCGTTGAACCATTCCAAGAGCGGAAGCACGGTTGCTGCCAGATCGTCTGGGGTAGAGACCGGATCCCCGGCGTAGGAAATCCCCAACCCACCACCAAGGTCAAGGTAAGATAATTGAGTCCCTTCTTCGGAGATAGTGCGTGCAAGCTCGTTCATGATCTCAACTGCTTTGCTGTATGAGGAGAGGTCAGTGATCTGCGACCCAATGTGCATATGAGCTCCTATCGCTTCGATCGATCGGTCATCGCGGGCACGGCGGTAGGCATCAATGGCGCGAGCAACTGGAAGCCCGAACTTATCCCCGGTACTTCCGGTGGCGATGTAGGGATGTGTGTGAATGATGACTTCTGGATTGACCCTGATGGCAATGCGCGCGTGCAGTGACAATCTCGCGGCGATGCGGCTCACCTGTTCCATCTCCGCCATGGACTCCACGTTCAGTAGAAGGATCTCCTCTCGCAGTGCGCGCTCGATCTCATCGCTGCGTTTTCCCACGCCGGCGAACACGATCTTGTCTGGGGGGATGCCTGCGGCCCGCGCTCGCTCCAGTTCCCCCACAGATACAACATCGGCTCCGCTGCCTTCACGAGCGAGAATTCGTAGGATGGCACCGTTACTGTTCGCCTTAACAGCATAAGCGATTAGATGCTGGTGTGATGTGAAAGCAGCATCAAAGCGACGGTAGTTCTCCACGATGCACGCATGGCTGTACACATAGCAAGGCGTCCCAAACTCTCGGCCGATGTCATTAAGGGAAACTCCCTCGCAGAACAGGCTTCCGTCCTGGTAAGCAAATGGAGAATTGAGCATCTGCTCTACCTGCTTCTCATGCGTGGATCGAGGATGTCACGCACCCCGTCTCCAAGCAGATTGAACCCCAATACCGTAAACATTATCGCCACCCCGGGGAAGACACAGGCCCACCACGCATTGGGCAGATAGTTCCGCCCGTCGGAGACCATCACTCCCCATTCAGGGGTCGGCGGCTGAGCGCCGAAGCCGATGAATCCCAGGCCGGCCACGGTGAGGATGATTCCGCCCATGGCAATCGTGCCTTGGATGATCACCGGGCTGAGGCACATCGGAAGGACATGCACAAACAGGATACGCAAATTCGAGGCCCCTGTAGCTCGTGCTGCCTCCACATAAACCTCCTGCTTTACAGCGAGTGCTTGACCGCGCGCTAAGCGAGCAAAGATAGTCCACGAAGTGAACGCTACCGCCAATACCACGTTCTGCAAGTTTCTTCCCAAAGCGGCCGCTATCGCCATCGCCAGGATGAGGCGAGGAAAGGCAAGGAACAGGTCTGTAATCCGCATCAGTAAACTATCGACTTTTCCACCGAAATAGCCGGAGACGATGCCAACAGCAGTCCCCACACCTCCAGAGACGATAAGAACTATGGTAGCAATTGTCACTGAGATGCGCGCTCCAAAGAGGATACGGCTCAGAATGTCCCGGCCCAAGTTGTCCGTCCCGAATAGATGGATACCGCTTGGGCCCTCCAATTTGTTGACCGGATCCGTTGCATATGGGCTATACGGAGCGAGGAGGGGACCGATGGCAGCAAATAGGAACAGAAGGGCTATCAGTACTAAGCCAACGAGTGAGAGCCGGTTTCGCACCATGTGTTTCGAAAAATCTCTCCAAGTAATGCTTCCTAGCATTTTCCTTCCTTCAAGTGTAGCGAATCTTTGGGTTGAGGTAACCGTAGATTAGGTCCACAGCGAGATTGGCAAACGAGTACAGAAAAGCAATGAAGATCGTCACACCAACAACAGCGGAAAAATCAACGGCGAGGAAGGAAGCGGTAGCATACCTTCCCAATCCAGGCCAAGAGAAAACAGTCTCCGTCAACACCGCTCCCTCCAAGAGACTGGCAACACGCAGTCCGATGATCGTGATCGTTGGGAGCATCGCGTTCTTCAGGGCATGCTTCAGGACAACCGTTGACTCTCGTAGTCCTTTCATCCGCGCAGTCTTAATGTACTCCTCCGGTAGAACCTCCAGCATGCTAGAGCGGGTGATGCGTACGATCGATGCCGTGGAAAGCCATCCAAGAGTGAAGGCTGGCAGTATGAGATGACGCAGCTCAGAAATCACTAGTTGCCAGTTGCCGGAGATCATCGTGTCCAGGATGAGAAAGCCAGTGACCCTGGGCGGGCGTGGAAGATATGACGGCATCTCACCCAACTGAGGGAGCCAATGCAATATGTGACTGAACAGTATGATGAGCATCAGCCCTGTGAAAAACGCGGGCATGGATAGCCCCCAAATGGAGAATATGCGACCGAAGTGGTCAAGAAACTTGCCCTGCTGCACCGCGGAGATCAGTCCGAGCGCTATTCCAATGACAGATCCCATTAACAGTGCAGTGACCGCCAACTCTGCGGTGGCGGGAAAGTAGCGCAACAGATCATCCAAGACTGGTCTTCGAGTACGGATTGACGTGCCTAGGTCACCGTGTAGAATCCCATTGATATACTTGGCATACTGTACCCATATTGGTCTATCCAATCCCATATCGCGACGCATCTTCTCGATTGCTTCAGGAGGGGCACTGCTAGGAAGGACCGCTGCCACTGGATCAGCGGGTATGACCCGCGCTATAAAGAAAGTAAGTGTCATCACGCCAAATATAACAAAAACCATCCATCCAAGCCGCCGTATTATGTACGCGCCCACTTAACTCTCCTCTTTCGGTGAATAAGACAAAAGGACCGCCCCATCGAACGATGAGGCGGCCACCGGATAGGTGTGAGAAATCACTATTCCTTGTACACTTTATCGAGCTTGATATAGCTGATGCTGTTCATCGGGACGAACCCCTTCACAGAGTCATTGGCTACATACTGGTTTAACGGATAGTACAGGATAGCGTACGGACCATCATCGAGGATCACCTGCTGGATCTGCTTGTACATCTCCAGCTTCTTTTCCTCGTTAAGTTCGGTCTCTGTTGCATCGATCAGAGCGGTCAAGTCGCAGTTGGAGTACATATTCCTCCACGCAAGCTGACGAACAGGCGCGTCCGAGCCGGTGGAGCAGCAATGGGCGAAGGGTTTCACCAGAGAGTCGCCATGACCGTAATCAACACCCCATCCAGCAACGATAATGTTGTGCTTCTGGGCACGGTACAGAGTGTACATCTGAGCTGAGACAAGCTGGGTTATCTCCGCTTTGATTCCCACAGCAGCCAGGTCTTGCTGCACCTGTGCGGCGATCTCACGACGCGGGGAGGTCGGCTGACAGAGAATCTGCGTCGTAAAGCCATCCGGATACCCTGCCTGAGCGAGTAGATCCTTCGCCTTCTGCACGTCTTGGTGATAAGGAGTTGCGTCCAAGTGTCCGGGGATACCGACCGGAATAAACGTCTCCCCAACTACAGCTGCGCCCTTCATGATTCCATTAATGATCGCGTCGTAGTTGATCGCGTACTTCACCGCTTTGCGAACAAGAGGATTGTCGAACGGCTTCATGCCGCAATTCATGGCTACGTAAGTGATGCCCCACGCCGGGATTTCATAGACATTGAACCCTTCTTCGTTCTTGAACTCTTCAATCGCTTCAGGAAGAAGGTTCAACGCAAGGTCGATCGTCCCGCTTTCGAGAGCTAGGCGTTGTTGTGCTCGTTCCGGAATATCTAGGAAGATCACATTCTTCGTCTTTGCTGGCCCACCCCAGTAGTCATCGAACCGCTGCATACTAACCCTGTCATTCGGTGCCCATTCGATCAGTTTATACGGTCCCGAACCGGCATCGTGGAATTGGAGCCACTTATTCGCCCACGGATCATCCGCAGTCTTATGCGCTTCCACCACAGATGGATCGAGTACTGCACAGATTCCCTGCACACCCATAATCGCTCCCATCAATCCCTCAGAGAGAGGAACTGAAGTAGTGATAGCGACAGTGTAATCGTCTATCTTCTTCACGTTTTCGGCACTCGGAATGTACTGATCGAGCATCCAGATTGGAGCGAAATTAAGGGCCAGCGCTCGTGTGAAGGAGAAGACAACCGCGTCTGCGGTCACCTCATTCCCACTATGAAACTTGGCCCCTTTGCGCAGATGGAATGTCCAAGTCAGGCCATCAGATGAAGCTTCCCAACTCTCTGCCAGTCCTGGCTCTATTACATTAAATGTGTCTTCGAATGTAATGAGATTATCATAAATCTGCCAAATAACCAAATTAGTGATATCTTCATAAGCGCGAGCCGGTTCCAAGTCAACGATGATCCCCGTGTCAACTCCTACAACTAGTGTATCTTTCGGGATTGCCTGCGAGAATACTGGCACTGCACACAGAGCAAATAGCACCGCCACTAAAAACAATTTCCTTACCATAATACCTCCTTTGTTAATGCGCTCTCTATTGCCAACCACAAGACTCACAACGTCTCTTACCGCTCACCTCCTTCCCGCACAATCTTGGCCCTATTTATGGTCGAGGGCAACTAAGCCCTCCTTTACAGGCTAAAGAAACTGTATAAAAAAACATTTCACAGGACTCAATACACCCTTCTGCAGCTCTTGGGCAACAACCTCTAGTTCAACGCTGCGTTAGGATTGCCTGCTCTTCAGAAAACTCCTCCTAGATCGGACGAAAGACCACTCATGAACGTCTCTCATGGCTCAATTCCTTCTTGCACCTTATCTCTTATAGCAGAAAGAAACGAGCATGTCAAGAGGTCCACCAGGATCGGGAAAGCCTCTGCCATAGAGAATACGTTAGAACACGCTTCTTCCCCCCAGGGTAACGCTCATCATGAAAAGTAACGCCTTTCTCTCAGAATAGAGATTGTCTCAGAGGGAGGAAGCAAGATGCGCCGATGCCCGCTCCTCCCAACGATCGTCTTTGCTGAGAAAAGAGCGGATAGGA
>JAGGSM010000156.1 GCA_021159105.1 Candidatus Bipolaricaulota bacterium | reverse complement strand
TTGCGTCTCAGCTTTCCTGCTCACACGTTGAGCATGTCGGGCCCTGTGCCGGTCGCTGGCACGAATGAAGTACGCCCCAGCAAGCAGGCGGTGTATCAAGAGGCTCTGTGATGAGCACGCCTTGAGGTTTGTCCGAAAGGAACCGTCGCCACGGCATATATACGAGAATTGTGAGAGCACGTGCTAGCGATGCGCGTGTTCTTGCAATAGTCACTTGCTTTGGCTATAGTTTTGCTATGTGTAACGGCGATGATTGCCGGTTTCCCGCGCGGATGCGCCTCAAGAAGCAGAGCGATTATGAGAGCGCCTTTCGCCGCGGGAGGCTATTGAGAGGTAAGTACTTCCAGTTTCGTGTTCTTGTGACTTCGCAGGAGCCGCGCATCGGGATCAGTGTCTCTCGCCGGTACGGGAACGCCGTTTCGCGAAACCGGGTGAAGCGGATGATCAGAGAGGTCTTCCGCTGCCACAAAGCCTCCTTCTATGGCGTGGATCTGATCGTCCAGCCAAGGTCGAGGTGCAGGGGACTGAAGATGGCAAGGTTTGAGCAGATCTTGCTTGATGAGTATGAGCAAGGAATGGGTACAGAGGTGAAAGATGGAAAAAGAAGTGATCTTCCTGACGAAGAACGGGCACGACCTGATGCAAGAGGAGCTGAACAAGGCCAAGAAGATCCTCTACGAAGAGATCCCTGAGAAACTGAAGGCGTCGAAGATGAACGGAGGGGATCTGCGGGAGAACAAGGAATACATCTACCTACAGAGCGAACAGCAGTACTACGAGCGCGAAGTGCACCGCCTGACGACGATCCTCGATTCCGCGGAGATCATCCCTGAGGACCAGATCTCCAAGGATGAGATCGGTGTCGGTACCAACTTCATCCTCCAGGACATGGAGGACATGGAGAGCGGGACGTTCAGTCTCGTCAGTTCGGCCGAGGTCGACCTGGAGAACGGGAAGATCTCCGTCGATTCCCCCGCAGGGGAGGCGCTGATCGGAAAGCGTGAGGGCCAGAAGATCAAGGTGAATGCCCCTGGTGGAACGTTCCACTTCCGCGTTATCGCGATAAACAAGTAATCATGACAGACCCCTTAATGCAGAAGCGCCTGGAGAAGCTCCATGCGCTGCGGGAGCGCGGAGTCGATCCGTACCCGCCTCGCTTCTACCCGAGCCATTCAATTTTGCAGGTGAAGGAGGGCTTCTCATCACTTGCTCCCGAGGAGAAGAGTGGGAAGACGGTGACCGTTGCCGGTCGTCTCGTCGCCATGCGCCGGATGGGGCGCGCCGCGTTCCTCGATCTCCGGGATGGCACGGGGAAGATTCAGGTGCACGCTTCCCTCGATGCGCTCGGTGAAGAAGACTACTCCGGACTGTGCGACAGCGACATCGGAGACTTTCTCGGGATCACCGGTGAGGTCTTCCGCACGCGCCGTGGCGAGTTGACGATCTCAACTGCGCAGTGGAAGCTTCTTTCAAAGTCGCTGCGACCGCTCCCGGAGAAGTGGCACGGACTGAAGGACGTAGAGCTCCGCTATCGCCACCGTGCGCTCGATCTCATCGCCAACGAGGAGGTGCGGGAGGCGTTCACCCGTCGCTCGCGCATGATCGCTGCGATCCGTCGCTATCTGGACGATAACGGCTTCTTGGAAGTGGAGACGCCGATGATGCAGCCGCTCGCCGGTGGCGCAACCGCCCGGCCGTTTGTCACGCACCACAACGCGCTCGACATCGACCTCTATCTCAGGGTCGCTCCGGAGCTCTATCTGAAGCGCCTGGTGGTCGGCGGTCTGGAGCGGGTGTACGAGCTGGCGAAGAACTTCCGCAACGAGGGTGTCTCCACAACGCACAATCCGGAGTTCACTACGCTGGAGATCTATCAAGCCTACAGCGACTACGAGGGGATGATGACCCTCGCCGAGAACCTCGTGGCAGAGGGGGTCAAGGCCGCTACCGGGTCGATCACGGTGCAGTATCAGGGGAGTGAGATAGACTTCTCCGCTCCGTGGAGGAGGATCAGCCTGATCGGTGCGGTGGAGGAGGAATCGGGGATCAGGATCACCGGCTCGTCAGCCGAGCAGATTGTGGAGCAAGCGCGCGACAAAGGGATCGACCTGTCTGGACTCTCGCGCGGGAAGATGATCGAGCATCTATTCGATCGTTTCGTGGAGCCAACGCTGATTCAGCCGACCATCGTCAAGGACTACCCGATCGAGATCTCCCCACTGGCAAAGATGAAGGCTGGGGAAGAAGGGATCGTGGAGCGCTTCGAGCTGTTCATCGGCGGAATGGAGATTGCCAACGCGTTCAGCGAGCTGAACGACCCGCTCGATCAGCGGGAGCGCTTCGAGGCACAAGAGCGGCTGCGTTCCGCTGGTGATGAGGAGGCGCAGCGGGTGGACGAGGACTTCCTGTTCGCCCTGGAACACGGGCTCCCTCCCACCGGAGGGATCGGGTTCGGCGTCGATCGCTTGGCGATGTTGGTCACGGATGCGCGCTCGATCCGCGACGTGATCCTCTTCCCGGCGCTGCGCAATAGAGGGAAATGATGGGGCTCTGGGCAAGGGCAATAACTGTCATAGATTCTCTCCTGGACGGTCTTCTCCGCTGGGATGAGCGCATGCTGGAGGCGATCAGCGAGAGCAGTAGCCTGAACAAGATGTCCACGCTCCTCATCAGCGCCACCTACATGGGGGACGGCTACCTGTGGGGAGGACTGGCCCTGGGACTGATCCTCTTTGGCCGACCGATCGATCGCTCCTACGTCGTCCTCGGGGTCGGCACGATGATCGTCAGCATCGCCATATTCCGCATGTTCAAGACGTTCTTCGCTCGTCCGCGCCCGATTCTCGTCGTCTCGCCGTTGCGGTCGCGCTTTCTCGATAGCTACTCCTTCCCCTCTGGGCACGCCACGACTTCGTTCGCCCTCGCCTGGGTCATCTCCGTCTGTTACCCACACTTGTGGGTGCAGGTGATCATCTACCTGGCAGCGATAGTCATCTCCCTGTCGCGCGTCTACATGCGCGAGCACTATCCGCTCGATGTCATTTGCGGTGCCCTCCTCGGTACCTTCACGTCGATCTACCTCCTCCCACTGCTGCAGCGAGTCGTCTTCTAGAGTTCCTTCGCTTTTTTGAGAAAGTGTCCGCAATTGCTTATAATACAGTGCGTTGCGCAACGAGCGACGCAAGGAGAGATATATGAAAACCTACCTTTCTAAGCGAGCTTCCGGAGCGAAACGCTCCGCCATCCGCGAGTTGCTTAAGCTTACCGAAAAACCAGATGTTATATCATTTGCTGGTGGTCTTCCCGCGCCTGAAACGTTCCCGCACGATGAATTTGCGGAGATCGCCGCAGATGAGTTGCACGGACACTATGAAAATGTCCTTCAGTACGGCCTTACAGAGGGAAGCCTCACCCTGCGGCGAGCCCTGGCCGATTGGCTCAGGCCGCACGGCCTCGACCTCTCCGTCGATCAGATGTTGATCACTACCGCCTCCCAGCAGGCGCTTGACTTGGTGGCAAAAGCGTTCATCGACCCGGGCGATGTGATTTTCGTCGAGGCACCGACGTATCTGGCGGCGCTACAGACGTTCAGCCTGTTCCAAGCCGACAAGATCCCTATCCCTCTGGAAGATGACGGTATGGACCTGAACGCGCTGGAGGAGAAGATCTCTGAGGCGCGCGCGGCGGGAAAGACGCTGAAGGCGATCTACGTGATTCCGGATTTCCAGAATCCGAGCGGGATCACCATGTCGCTGGAGAAGCGCAAACGCCTGCTCGAGATCGCAGGAAGGGAGGATCTGCTGATCTTCGAGGACGATCCGTACGGACAGCTTCGCTTCGCCGGGAAGTCTCTCCCCTCGATCCGCAGCTTGGATGACAGCGGGCGGGTGATCCTGATGATCACCTTCTCCAAGGTGCTCGCCGCTGGCCTCCGCTTGGGTGTGCTCATCGCCGACAACCCGTTCATGGATGTTCTCGTGCGCGTGAAGCAGGCGACCGACCTGTGCACCAGCAAACTGACGCAGCACATCGCCGCACGCTACATCAACGAGTACGGGATGGAGGAGCACCTGAAGGCGATCCGCGAGGTGTACCACGTCAAGCGGGATGCCATGGTCTCCGCCCTGGAGGAGTACATGCCCAAGGATGAGGGGATCAGCTGGACCAACCCGGAGGGCGGGCTGTTCCTGTGGGTGCGGCTGCCCGAGGTAATCGACACAGAGGAGATGTTCCCCCGTGCGCTGGAGAACAAGGTGGCCTACGTGATCGGCAACGCCTTCTACGTGGATGGGCGGGGAAGGAACGAGATGCGCCTCTCCTTCTCGCTTGGAACGCCAGAGCGGATAAGAGAGGGTATCAGGCGCCTGGCGAAGGTGATCAGCGAGGAACTGGTGGCCAAGCGCGCACAGACCGTCTCTTCCTGAAGAAGGGATCTGACAATGAAGAGAACAGCGTTAGTGGCGTTCCTACTGCTTACGCTGTTCTCTTCTTACGGTTTGGGACAGGTCCTATTCCTGCACGGCTGGCTCGGGGATTCGTCCAACTGGAGAGAATGCAGGCGCGTCATGATCGCTCCACCGTACAGCATTGATCCGGAGGACATCTACGCTCCCTCCTTCTCAAACGGAGTGTCACTCGTCGATTGGACGGTTAACATCGCCTCGTACATCGACTCACTCCCAGAGGACAGTGAATTGACGGTGGTCGCTCACAGCTTCGCGGGGACGAGCACCCTGTTCCTGCTTGTCGTCGCACGCCATGTGGAGGAGGGTGATCTTGTCCCCTGGGCGCTTAGGCTTGTCGATCGTGATCCTGGCCTCTCCTCCATCGTCAACGCGCTCCTCTCCCTTCCCGACACCGACATCTTCGTTCGCGCAGCAAGCAGGGTGAAACAGGCCTTCCTCTACCACCCTGCTCTTGGTGGAGGATGCTATGCCTGTAGCGCCTGTGGCGAGGTGCCAGTACCACTCGTCTGTGATGAGGCGCTCCGCGACATGTGCATACTGCAAACGGGCAAAGGGCTGATCTTCAGCGCGGCTGACATCGCGTCCCTCACCGTTCCTGTGGTCGATATCTACGGCACGCACGCCTGGTGCCTCGGACCGTGCCTTGGCGCATCAGATACCGACGGGAGTGTGTCCATCAGCGACCAGCGCCTGTTCCTGTCGGGGAAAGACTATCACGAGATAGATGGTGGCGCTGTCTGTCACGCTGATTTCATCCTCAATATCCACCACGCCGCCGAGGATCTCGTGAAGATCGTCTTTGCTAAGAAAGAGAGCCTGGCAAGCGTTCGATGAAGCGCGTTATCAACCGCACCGTGTTCTCGAAGTCGTTCAAGCGCATAGTTGATGTCGGCGAATGGATGAATCGGCAGGGGACTGAGACGACACCGGCCAGGATCCCCGCGCGCGTGGTGTGGATCGCTCCAGCATCGGTCCCCCCGTAGGTGGGAAGCTTATACTGATACGGGATCGCTCCTTCCTCGGCCACGCTCTCAATCGCCTCGATCAGCTTGCGGGAGACGACGATCGAGCGATCGGCCACGGTGATCGCCGGGCCCTTGCCGAGGCGCACCGGTTGGCTGCTCTGCGGAACGCCGGGCATGTCCGCGCCGATCGTCCCTTCCAGTGCGATCGCTAGATCCGGATCGATCTGATAGGCGGACGTGTGCGCTCCGCGCATGCCAACCTCTTCTCCGACGACGAACGAGAAGACAATGTTGATGTCAAGTTTCTTCTCCGCCAAGC
>JAGGSM010000257.1 GCA_021159105.1 Candidatus Bipolaricaulota bacterium | reverse complement strand
GATCTCATCCGCTCCGGCGAGCGACCCGGTGTGCGAGGCGGCGGCCATGGCACCGCGCCGCGAACGCCCCGACTTGATGACGATCACGTGCTTCTTTCTTGCGACGCGCTTCAGCATGTCGACCAGGCGGCTCCCATGCTTGACCCCTTCGATGTACATGAGGATCACCTTTGTCGCGTCGTCGCGCACTAGGTATTCGAGTACGTCCGATTCATCGATGTCCGCCTTGTTCCCGATGGAGACAAGTGCGGACAGGCCGAGCGATTCCGCCGCGGTCTTGCCGATCATGGCGATTCCAAGGGCGCCGCTCTGAGTGATGATCGCCACCCGCCCGGGGAGGATCCCGCCCGGCCCGAAGGTGGCGTCGAGCGATGCCGCCGCCGAGTAGATACCGAAGATGTTCGGCCCAAGGACGCGCATCCCGTGCTCGCGCGCGTAGGAGACGATCTTTCGTTCCTCGTCGGTGTTCCCCACCTCGGAGAACCCAGAGGTGATGATCACCAGGTGCTTTACGTGCTTTGCCGCACACTCCTTCACGGCATCGAACACGAACTTCTCTGGGATTGTGATCACCGCGATGTCCACATCTCCATCCACCGCCGACAGATCTGGGTAGATCTTGAGGCCTAGGACCTCCCCTCCCTTGGGATTGATCGGGTATATCCCGCCTTTGTAGCCACGTTGCACGATGTTCTCCACGATACGGTAACCGATCTTGGCGCTGTTACGCGATGCGCCGATCACCGCCACCCCGCGCGGCTTGAACAGGTAGTCAACGTCCATTCTTGTATTCATTGCATCACCTACGATTGTAGTCTGCATCCTATCATCACTAGCTAAACAGCATCTTCAGATCGTAAACCCCTGCCTCGCGATGTTTCTCGATGGTGAATCCACCCTTCTCAAACAGGTGCAGCATCGGCTGGTTCTCCACCAACACCTCGGCGGAGAACCCGTGTAGACCGGCGCGCTTGGCCAGGTAGGTCAGGTACTCGAGGAGCGTGCTCCCGACCCCACGGTTCTGGTAATCGTCGCGCACAACGAGCCCGACTTCCGCGGTGTGCGTCTGCTCATCGATCCCGTACTGGCCAACGCCGATGACGGTCTGCTTCCCCTCCTCGCCGATCACCGCCAGGATGACCATCTCGCGAGTGTAGTCGATGACGACGAACTCCTGCAAGCGCTCGTGGGGCATGTCCTTGCGCACGGAGATGAAGCGACGGTAGATCGATTGATCGGACAGGGAATAGAAGAAATCTTTGAGTAGCGGCTCGTCGCTGATACGCACCGGGCGGAGCATGATCTCCAACCCCTTCTTAGTGGTGCGGTACGCCTCAAGCTCCTCCGGGTACTGCCCGCGCTCACCAGGGATGTACGCCTGGTCCTTGTAGATCAGGTTCAGGGCCTTGGCCTCCTTCAACAGCCACGGCTTGAACTTGGGATGGGCGATGCTGATCAGCTCCATCGCCCTCTCGCGCGTGTTCTTCCCGTGCAGGTAGGCGATCCCGTACTCGGTCACCACGTAGTGCACGTCGCCGCGGATGAGGGTGACGCCCGATCCCTCCGTGAGCATGGGAACGATGCGTGACACCTCCCCGTTCCGCGCCGTCGACTGCAACACGAGGATCGACTTGCCGTGCGGGGCGAGGACAGCGCCGCGCATGAAATCCGCCTGGCCTCCGATCCCGCTGTAGAACGTCTTTCCAATCGACTCAGCGGTCGCCTGCCCGGTGAGGTCGATCTGCAGCGCGCTGTTGATCGCCGTCATCTTCGGGTTCTGCGCGATGATCATCGGGCTGTTCGTGTACTGCACAGGGCGAAACTCTATCCCTGGATGATCGGATATGTACTCGTAGGTCGATCTCTTTCCCATGCAGAAGGAAGCGACCGTTTTATGGCGGTCGATCTCTTTCTTGTGGTTATCGATCACTCCAAGTTTCATCAGATCAACTATTCCATCGCTCAGTAGCTCGGTGTGCACGCCCAGGTGTCGCTTATCCTTGAGATTTGCTAGGATCGCGTTTGGGATCTTCCCATAGCCAACCTGGATCGTCGCCCCATCCTCCACGAGATGGGAGACATAGCGACCGATCCGCTGCGCCACATCATCCGCAACGTCAGTGTTGTACTCCAAGAGCGGCTCATCGTGGGGAAGGATGAAGTCCACATCATCGACATGTACGAACGTATCCCCGTGCGTGCGCGGCATGTTGACGTTCGGCTGGCAGATGACCATCTTGGCACTGTCCACCGCGGCACGCACGATGTCCACACTTATCCCCAGGCTCATGTACCCATGACGATCCGGAAGAGATGTCTGCACAAGAGCGACATCGATCGGCACAACCCGCCGATAGAACAGATCCGGGACCTGTGACAAGAAGATCGCTGTGTAGTCGGCCAGGCCCTCATTCACCGCATCGCGAGTTGGATCACTGATGAAGAAGGAATTCATGCGAAAATTCCGCTTCACATCATCGCTCAAGTAGGGAGAGACGCCGAGTGTCCACAATTCCAGGACCTCAGCGTCGAAGAACGCCTTGGGGTGCGCCTCCACGTAGCGCACCATCTCGTTCACCAGGTACTGCGGCTTACCGCACCCCGTGCCGACAAAGATGCGATCCCCACGATGAATGTGAGAGAAAGCCTCCTCCGAGGAAGAAAACTTCTCCGGGTGTTCACTTGCCCAGCTATCCAGAACCGACTTATGCGAGTCTATCCTCATCACCCCGTACGCGAAATCCCTCAGCAACCGAATTGTCCATCATCCGCCTGATCTGCACAACCCGCGTGCGCTACCATAACTTCTCAAATCCTGGCTGTCTACCTCTCGCAAGGGCCACCGTGCAGTCCTTTCATCAATCAAATGGAGTCTGGAAAGCGAAGTGAACCCCTGCAACTGAACAAATGGGAGAAAGAATGGCTGAGTCGTCCAGATGGATCTTAAGGAGGGTACTTCATGCGAACAGGTGATCTAACCCTCCACTGGGCGAGACGTCATGCAGAAGGGACGTTGGAAGAGATAGCCGGTTCCACGAGTCTACATCATGAACTACGGTCTACAAGTCAAGCACTGTGAGCTCTTTCACCCTGCGAACAGAATGGGCGCCATGAACCCTACAAACTACTCTTTCCGCATGATCCTTCGATCCCTAATCCTCATTCTTACACCAGTCACGCATCCCCTTTATAGGTTGGGACGAGGCTTCGTATATGAGCGATGATCGCAGATCGATCTCCATCTTGAGCCGCCTCCCACAGTCGTTGCAGAGCCAGGTCTTGGTCCCTCTCCGAAAGTGTGTTGTTCATCCGAGCAATGAAGATCTTCTGGTGAGTGGTTGCCTCTGTCCCCTCTTCCGCTGTCAGCAGCTCCTCGTACAGCTTCTCTCCTGGGCGCACTCCTGTAAAGACGATGGCGATGTCCTGATCGGGCTCATAACCGTAGAAGCGGATCAAGTCTTTGGCTAAATCCAGAATCAATACGGGCGTACCCATGTCTAACACGAAGACCTCTCCTCCTCGCCCCATCGTGCCAGCTTGAAGCACCAGCAGCACAGCTTCTGATGTAAGCATGAAGTAGCGCTTCATCTCCGGGTGAGTAACCGTGACCGGTCCTCCACGATGGATCTGGTCAACAAACGTAGGTATGACACTTCCTCGGCTCCCCAGTACGTTTCCGAAGCGCACCGCCATGCACCGGGTGCTCGACGAGTCATGCGGTGAACGGACGATCGTCTCCGCCACTCGCTTAGTCGCCCCCATCACCGAGGTTGGGTTCACGGCTTTGTCGGTCGAGATGAAGACGAAGGACTCTGCGCCCTGCTGCCGCGCCTCTTCGAGCACCGTCCTTGTGCCGAAGATGTTCGTCTTGACCGCCTCGGCAGGGAATTCCTCCATCAGCGGAACATGTTTATACGCCGCCGCATGGAAGACCACCTGGGGACGATACGCACTGAAGACATCGTGTACACGCTTGCGATCACGCACATCGCCGATAATCACCCGTACACGGCTCTCAGAGAAGTGTCGCGTGAGTTCTCGATTCAGGTTGAAGAGACCTGTTTCATCTATGTCCAGGGCAAGCAGCTCCTCTGCTCCAAACCGCAACACCTGTCGGCAGATCTCCGATCCGATCGATCCAGACGCTCCTGTAACGAGCACACGCTTTCCGGACAGCGATTCCTTGATCAGCTCCGTATCGATCTTGATTGGATCGCGCGAAAGGACATCCTCCGGTTCCACCTCGCGTACATCCGTGGCCTTTATTTCACCGCTATACAGCTCACTTAGGAGGGGAAGTATCTTTACTTCCTTTACGCCGCTCTCACGTGCCAGTTTGACCGTCTCCCGCAGCACTCGTGCGGGAGCCGAGGGCATGGCGATGACAACACTCGCTATCTTCCTCTGGAGAACTAAGTTGGGCAGATCCTTGCGCGAGCCAAGGACAGTCACCCCGTGGATTATGACCCCCTGCTTCGCCGGTTCGTCATCGACGAATCCAATGGGCAAGAATGGGCTGCCTTTCTCATCTTGCAGCGCACGGACGAGTTGTGCCCCAGCATCTCCCGCACCAACAATGAGTGTTCGTTTGCCGATCTGCGTTCCTCCGCGCACATGATGAAACGTGTGGGAAATCGCCCGCTTAAAGAACCTGATCCCCGCTATTCCAAGCAGAGAGAAAGCGAAGTCCACTCCAAGGATCGAGCGCGGTACCCCGGCAGCAGCTGGCCAGTGCCGCAGAGCAAACAACATCCCCGCAAAGGCCAAAGATCCTCCTGTGCATGACAGTACGGTCTGGACGAGTTCATCCATCCCCACATACGCCCAACTGAAGCGATACATACGGAAGAAGGCCAATACGACTAACTTCACTCCCACCGCAAGCGGCAGTACTGAAAGGAAAATCGACAGATAGCGAGGTGCGATGTACCCATCAAACCGCACAAGAAACGCCAAGTAGAGCGAGAGCGCCAACACAAACGCATCCGCTGCAAGGAAGGCAAAGATTTGCCAAGCTCGAGTTTGCGGCCACCGTGTGAGAAACAGTCTTTTCATAACACCCCTCTACTGCGTACGCTGCTGCGTACCCCGCCCCTTGCTGGGGAGAGGAAAGAGAAGACACGCCACCGGTAGATCAGATTGGGGTTCGTAGGGGCTATTTCCAATGGCTCTCCCTAACAGACGAAGCCCAAGTATAGTTTTACTTGGATGAATCCCGTAGCCACAGCGCCCTTCTTAGTTTTTCATCCAATATCTCTTGTAGTCTGGGCGATACTGAACCCATCTTACCGTAGACGATGTCCTTGCTCAAAGTTGCGATCTTGCCCATCTTGAAGACAGATGTCTTTTTCAAGCCGCTCTTGGAGAAATCTTTGTCGCTCTCGCTCAAGACGAAGTCCGTATCTTGGGTGTCTCTGATCACAGAGGAGACGAAGGCCAAAATGACATCTCCACAGCTATTTTCAGGAGCAATAACTACGGCCGGTCTGAGTTTACTACTGCTCAGATCCGTAAAAGGGAATCGGACAAGGACGATGTCTCCCCTTTTCATTCGGCTTAGTATTTCACCTTCACATCATCCTCAGAGTAGATATCTTCCTCTTCCACCTTGAGAAAGCCAAAGGACTTGTTATTCTCAAGGCATCTAGCGATCTCATAGGAGGACATATCTTCTCCGTTCTCGACCAGGATGACGCTCACGCCAGTGCCTTTCTTCATATCCAGATCATCGGGCAACTTTATCGTCCTGTTTGCGTTGACTACGGACTTGAACCGCTTCAGCACCATG
>JAGGSM010000157.1 GCA_021159105.1 Candidatus Bipolaricaulota bacterium | reverse complement strand
GACTGGCGCGGCACGCCGATGATGCCGCCGGAGATCATCTTCCTTCCGAAGTGGTTCCCGGTCAGCATCTACGACTTCGGATGCTGGGCGCGGGGGACGGTCGTCCCGATGACGATCATCCGCTCGCTGCGTCCCGTATTCCCGCTCCCCCGCTGGGCACACATCGATGAGCTGTTCGTCAACGGAAAGTCCGGCGCCGACCTCTCGCTTCCTAAGAAGGATACGGCCTGGGCGAGGTTCTTCTCCGTGCTCGATCGCGTCCTGCGTCTGTACGAACACTCCCCGATCAAGCCTCTTCGCAGAACGGCGATACGGAAGGCTGTGCGCTGGATAGTGGAGCGACAGGAGGAGGACGGTTCGTGGGGCGGGATTCAACCCCCTTGGGTCTACTCCCTCATCGCGCTCAAGGCGCTCGGCCGGGGGATGGAAGACCCGGTCGTGAGGAAGGGTTACGAGGGCTTCTACGGTGAGAAGGGGTTCTCCATCGAGGAGGATGACACCTTCCGACTGCAGTCCTGCCTCTCCCCGGTGTGGGACACTGGCCTGGCGATGATAGCCTTGGAGGATGCAGGACTACCCGCCGATCATCCTGCACTGGTCAAGGCGGGCGAGTGGCTCCTCAACGAACAGATCTTCGCCGGAGGCGACTGGCAGGTGCGCTGCAACGGGCGTCCAGGTGGATGGGCGTTCGAGTTCGCGAACGACATCTATCCAGACACGGATGACTCGTCAGTGGTGATGATGGCCCTGCACCGAGCGAGGCTCGATGAGAAGAGGAAAACACGTGCCCTGGATAGGGGCCTCGAATGGCTCCTTGCCATGCAGAGCTCGAACGGAGGCTGGGGGGCGTTCGATCGCAATAACACCAAAGCCTTCCTTCGCCAGATACCATTTGCGGACTTCGGTGAGATGATCGATCCCCCGTCGGTCGACGTTACGGCGCACATCGTAGAGCTCCTAGGCCAGCTTGGCTACCGGGCCGGGTTCCGTCCGCTCGACCGTGCCCTCCGCTACTTGAAGAGAGAACAGGAACCGGACGGCGCTTGGTTCGGACGCTGGGGGGTGAATCTGACCTACGGGATCGGCTACGTACTGCCGGCGCTCGCCGCGATCGGAGAGGACATGAGCTCGCCCTACGTGAGGCGAGCGATCGACTGGTTGATCGCGCATCAGAACGATGATGGCGGTTGGGGAGAGCGGATTGAAGGATACGTGGATGAAGAGTGGCGCGGCAGGGGGCCATCGACCCCATCGCAGACGGCGTGGGCCCTCCTTGGGCTGATCGCCGCGGGAGAGATCGACCATCCCGCAACGCTGGGAGGAATACAATACCTCATCGATACCCAGAGGGAGGACGGCGGATGGGATCAACCGTACTTCACGGGGACGGGTTTCCCGGTCGACTTCATGATCAACTACCACCTCTACCGTGACGTCTTCCCTGTGATGGCCCTCGGGCGATACCGGAGTGCGAAGGGGATCGAATGAAGGTGATAAAGGCTGATGTCCTCGGTTTCTGCTTCGGCGTGCGCCGGGCGGTGGCGATGATCGAGACAGAACTAGAGAAGAACGGGCCCCTGTGCACCCTGGGGGCGATCGTGCACAACACGCACGTGGTGGAGAGCCTCACCGAGAAGGGAGGTCGATTGATACACGACCTTAATGAGGTCCGTCCCAATGAGGCGGTGGCGATCACCGCCCACGGCGCAGGTGACGAGGTGTACTCCGCGATCCGCGACAGGGGCCTGCGGATAGTCGACACCACCTGCCCCATCGTCAGGCGCGCGCAGCAGACTGCGGAGAAGCTGGTAAAGGAAGGATATTTTGTCATCGTCTACGGCGAGGCGGAGCATCCGGAGGTGAAGGGGATCCTCTCCTGGACCGCTGGGAAGGGGGTGGCGACCCAGACGCCGGAGGTGGAGATCCCCGAGGGGAC
Organism: Candidatus Bipolaricaulota bacterium; assembly: GCA_021159105.1. Lineage (GTDB taxonomy): Bacteria > Bipolaricaulota > Bipolaricaulia > UBA7950 > UBA9294 > M55B144. The sequence goes on along the minus strand of JAGGSM010000157.1, from coordinate 3,874 downwards.
GACAGGGATCGCCGTCATCGCCCAGACGACGAAGAACCCGCAGCAGTTCGCGCAGTTCGCCGAGATGGCCACGCGCGAGTTCGCCGGGAAGGTGACGGAGATAAGGATCGTCAACACGACGTGCCCGGAGACGGGGAGGCGCTATCAGGCGGGGAGCGAGCTGGCGAAGAGGGTGGATGTGATACTGGTCGTGGGGAGCAGGTCGTCAGCGAACACGAGAAAGCTGGCGGAGACGTGCAGCGCGACAGGCGTCCCCACATATCACATAGAATCGGCATCTGAGATAAAAGAGGAATGGTTCGACGGCTGTGACGTATGTGGGGTCACGGCGGGCGCGTCGACACCGGATGAAGTGATCGAGAACGTCGTAAATAGATTGAACAGCGAAAGGGGGGAATGATGCAAAACGCAATGGGTACAGCTAGCATGAAGGTGGAGGAGATGACATCTCCGCGGCTCTATCGGGAGATCCTAAAGCACACGGCGAGTGGGGCCCCCGAGTTCATCGACATCACGCAGGAGGTGAAGGACGTCCTGACCCGCTCCGGGATCCGCGAGGGGTCGGTGTTGATCTTCACTCGCCACACCACGGCTGCGATCGAGATCAACGAGGACGAACCGCTGTTAATGCAGGATCTGAAACAGTTTTTGTTGCGCATGGCGCCGCGCGACGGCGATTACAAGCACAACGACTTCTTCATCCGCACGGCGAACATGACGGAGGACGAGTGCCCGAACGGGCACGCCCACTGTCAACACCTCCTACTGGGGACGAGCGAGACGATCCCTGTGGTGGAGGGGGAGCTGTTGCTTGGGCGTTGGCAGAGGATCTTCCTGATCGAGCTCGATCGTCCGCGCGAGCGTCAGGTGTTCATACAAGTGCAGGGATGGTAGGGGAACACGTACAAGCGCTCATCGATCCGCCGCAGTCTCCCCCTTCTGTGGAGGAATCGGAGGCGCTCTGTCGCCGCTTGGCCCTCTCCCACTACGAGAACTTCACCGTCGTATCGCACTTCATCCCCCGCGCGATGCGACAGCCGCTATACAACCTGTACGCCTTCTGTCGTACGGTGGACGACATCGGGGACGAGGCCCCGGGCGACCGCAGTGCCCTCCTCGATCGCTTCGAGGCGGAGCTCGCCACCGCCTACAATGGAACGCCCCGTCATCCCGTCCTGATCGCGCTTAAAGGGACGATCGAGCGGTTCGACCTGCCGCGCGAGCTCTTCGAGCGGCTGATCACCGCCAACCGGATCGATCAGGAGAAGGCGCGCTACTCCGACTTCGACGAGCTGCTGCGCTACTGCGAGCACTCCGCCACCCCGGTGGGGCGGCTGTTTCTGCTGCTGTTCGGCTATAACGATGATGAACTGTTCTTGTTGTCCGATGAGACCTGTATCGCACTGCAGCTGACGAACTTCTGGCAGGACGTGAAACGGGACTACGAGAACGGCCGCATCTACCTTCCACTCGATGAGATGGAGGAGTTCGGCGTGCGCGAGGAGGACCTGGCGGCAGGGGAAGCAACGGAGAGGTTCGTGGAGCTGATGCGCTTCCAGGTGGAGCGGGCGCGGGATCACTTCCGCCGCGGTCTTCCCCTGATCGACCGGGTGCGCGGGCACCTGCGCGTCGATATCGCTCTCTTCTCCCGCGGCGGGCTAGCGATCCTCGATAAGATCGAGCATTTGGGCTACGACACGCTTAAAAGACGCCCGACGCTGACTAAATCGGAAAAGATCAGGCTCTTGCTCTCGACTCTCGTGAGCCGCAGGTGGAGAAGATGGATCTGAGGGCCTCCTACCGCCTCTGTCAGGAGATCACCAAGCGCGAGGCGAGGAACTTTTACTACGCTTTCATCACCTTGCCGCGCGCGAAGCGGCGCGCGATATACGCGGTGTACGCGTTCTGCCGCGAGGCGGACGACATAGCGGACGCGAACGGGCCGATCAAGGAGAAGAAGACAAAGCTTGACCGACTGCGTGAGCGGCTCGTGCGAGCAAGCGAGAGGAATCCAGGTGACGGGATCGACATCGCCCTATCGGACGCGATCGAGCGTTACGGGATCGATCCTCAGGACCTGGCTCACGTCATCGACGGGGTGGAGATGGATCTTAGCATCTCGCGCTACGAGACCTTCGAGGATCTCAGGGCCTACTGCTACCGCGTCGCCTCCGCGGTCGGGCTGTCGGTCCTCCCGATCCTCGCAGGAGGGGCCAACCTGTTGCCCGATGAGGCGCGCGTACTGGGGGAGAGGCTGGGGTTGGGGATGCAGCTGGCGAACATCGTGCGCGACGTAGGAGAGGACATCGCGATCGACCGCGTCTACATCCCGCAGGAGGACCTGCGACGCTTTCAGGTGACAGAGGATATGCTGCGCGAGGGGAGGATGAACGACCGACTGAGGGATCTCCTCGCCTTCGAGAGCGAGCGGGCCCTTCGATACATGCGCGAGGGAAGAAAGGTCGCCGAGTTCCTGCCGCGTAACGCACGCGGCTGCATCCTCCTTCTGGCGGAGATCTACACCCGCATCATGAAGATGGCGAAAGACCGAGATTATGATGTGTTCAGTGAAAGGCTGTCGCTTCCTACAAGCGAGAAACTGCTCCTCATCCTGCGCTCGTGGGCGGTGAGATGAAGCCGGTCGTCATCATCGGGGGCGGTCCGGCGGGGATCGCCGGCGCGGTACATCTCGCAAAACGCGGGGTGAGGACCGTCCTGATCGAGAGGAGCGCGCGCCTGGGAGGGAGGGCCTCTTCGTTCTTCCATTCCAAAATGGACGAGGAGGTCGATTACGGGCAGCACGTCCTCATGCGGTGTTGCACGCACTCCATCGACCTACTGCGACTTCTCGGACAGGAGGATTCGGTGTCGTTTCAGAAGTCACTTCGCGTGCCGATGCGAAGCGAAACCAGGACGGATGAGATCGCCTCGCGCCCTTTGCCCGGAGCGCTTCACCTCCTTCCGAGCCTCCTTACCTACCGCTTTCTTTCGTTTTCGGAGCGAATGAACGCTGTCAAGGCGGCCCTCTCGCTCCTATTAAGAGATCCAGATGATGTTTCCTTCGACGAGTGGCTGCGTGGACAGGGGCAAGGGAAGAGGGAGATCGCGTACCTGTGGGAGCCGATCAGTGTTGCCACCCTAAACGCCCACGCAGGTGATGCCAGTGCGCGCGCGGCACGAGTGGTCTTCAAGCGTGGATTCTTCAAACATCACGGAGCGGACATTGGCCTGTTCACGAGGCCCCTCTCGCACGTCTTCTCCTCTGCTACCTCCTACCTCGAAGGGAGCGGTGGAACGGTCCTCCTGGAGGCACCAGTCAGCAGGATCATCGTCGAGCGTGGGCGCGCCAGTGGCGTGAGGCTAAGAACAGGTGAGATCATCGACGCGCACGCCATCATCAGCGCCGTCTCATCCCCCGACCTTGTGTCCATCCTCCCGCCAGATGTGGTGAGGGACAAGTACTTCTCTTGCCTCAAGGGCTTGAACTACGCTCCGATCGTGAACGTCCACCTGTGGTTCGACCGCTCAATAATGGACGAGCCGTTCATCATCGCCGTCGACTCGCGCATTCAAGCAGTGTTTGACGTATCGGCGACACGTCGCGACATGAAGCGGCATCACATCGTCATCTCCCAGAGCGCAGCCACGGATTGGATCGATGCACAGCCAGGAGAGATTGTTGACACGTCGCTGTCCGAGCTGAAGAAGATCCTTCCGCAGGCGCGTAAGGCGGAGCTCATGGGCTCCCTCGTGATCAAGAGCAGATCTGCTACCTTCATCCCATCGCCGGGGACGGACGAGCTGCGGCCGGAGCCCACGGCGCCGATCGCCGGCCTGTTCCTGGCCGGCGACTACACAGCGACCGGCTGGCCGG
>JAGGSM010000001.1 GCA_021159105.1 Candidatus Bipolaricaulota bacterium | reverse complement strand
AGCCTTGCTGTAACCGCGGAGGAAGTCAATCAGAACATCTGGATCAACGAGGATCGGCTTCTCCACCGTCAGGTCCTGTCCCACTCTGTCCGCAATGACGCGAAGTCAGGAAGATCCGTACGCTCTTTCCACATTCCGGCCGCCTCACGCAATGCGGTTCTTCGGCGATTCTCCCCGGATTGAGCGATCAGTAGGTAATCAAGATGGTGCACGAAGAGGAACGGAGGTGATGATGAACCCTCACTACTTGAACGGGCCCGAGTGTGAGTATTCGCAGGAGGCTGCAACAGCCAGGGGTAAAGGCTGAAACACCTGATTACGATTTGCTTCTTCCGTCCAGCAGAGGCTAGGTGGCGGTTTTTCTCTTGCCCCTTGACATACCCCTCGAGGATATCGTACATTACTTGGTGTCGGGGCGTCAGCCTCGGTTTTCTTTTTTTGCGCTGTTTTTTCTCCTCCTAACGGAGCTGTAGCTTCCCCTCACCCGAGTATGTCGTATAATTCACTTCTACCCTGGGAGGTTACCCATGAGTCAACACGTGATGCGTAAACAACCGAATAGCAAGATGTGCCTTGTCTGCGGGATGAAGAATTCTCTCGGGCTGAAGGCGTTCTTCTACGAACTGGAGAACGGCGAGGTGCTCGCCATATTCCATCCTCGCGAGGAACACCAGAGCTATCCAGGGCGAATGCACGGGGGGATCGCTAGTGCTATCCTAGATGAAACGATCGGCCGTGCTGGAATGATCAAGTACGGGGAGGATATGTGGGGTGTTACTCTGGAGTTTCATATCAAGTTCCGTAAGCCAATCCCTCTGGATGCGGAGGTGCGAGCTGTTGGCCGCATCACCGGTGAGAACAGGCGATCCTTCGAGGGGAGTGGTGAGATCCTGCTTGCCGACGGCGCGGTCGCTGTAGAGGGTAGGGGAAGGTTCCTCAAGCTCCCCATCGACAGGATCGCTGATTTCGATGTGAATGAGCAGGAGTGGAGGGTGGTGCCATCCCGCGAGGACCCTCAAGAAGTGGATCTGTGAGTGAGGAATGAAGTATACCGCGGGAAGCACGCGGTGTATCAAGAAGCTTTGTAAAAAAAACACCCCAAGAAGCGGGGAATCAACCCCCGCAGGGGATTGAGAGAGCAGAAGGAAGTGAGCGTTTGCCATGAAGAAGGATCTGGATGCGGTAGTCGAGAGGCTGAAAGCAGCGAAGCGCGTACTGGTGATCGGGCACATCAAGCCGGACGGAGACGACATCAGTTCGGTCGTTACGTTAGTACTCATACTGCGCAAGCTGGGCAAGGTGGCCGAAGGGTGTATTGCCGGGGAGATCCCATGGTTCTACAAGGATCTGGCAGATGTCCCACTGATCAAGAATGTCGATGATCTCAGGGACTTTGAGTACGACACGTCGGTCACCGTGGATGCCTCCGAGCTATCGCGGATCGGTGATGCGGTGGAGCTGCTGAAGGGGAAGAAGCCGGATGTCACCATCGATCATCACCAGACGAACGTCGGGTTCGGTGAGATCGACTTCTACGACTCTGCCTACGCTGCCGCCGCGGTGATCATCTACGAGATCGGTAAGCAGCTTGTGGACTACGATGCGCGCCTGGCGGAGATCAACCTGTTGGGGATAGCCACGGACACCGGGTTCTTCAAGTACTCCAACACCGATTACAAGGTCTTCTCCTACGCCGCCGAGCTCGTCAAGGCCGGGGCGAGCATACAGCGCATCTCATCAGCTGTCCTTGAGCACAGGACACTGAACGAGGTCAAACTCCTCTCCGAGATGTTCGCTAAGCTGCACATCGAAGAGGACGGGAAACTCGCGTGGTCGTACGTTTCAACAGAGATGCTACGCCACACCGGTTGCACGGAAGACGATGCGGGTGGCCTGGTGGGCGAGATCAGGTCGATGTACGGCGTGGAGATCGCGATCCTGTTCATCGAGTGGCCGGAGGGGGATGTGCATATCTCATTCAGGTCGAAGAATTACGCCGATGTGAGCAAGGTGGCCCTGGAGTTCGGCGGTGGCGGGCACGTGCGCGCAGCCGGCTGCAGCTGCAAGGGAGTCGACCTGGAAGAGATGATAAACAAGGTCGTAGCGAGAACAAGACAGGCGCTAAAGCCAGATAAATAGGGATGGTTGTCAGTCTTAAGAGGAGACTGAGCGCTCGGTTTTTGCTTTACCCCTTGACATACTATGCCCCGATATCGTAGCTTACTAAGTGTCGGGGCGCGGAGCCCCGTTTTTCTTTGCCAGGGGTGATTTTTCTCGTTACCCGTCACTTGTTACCGATTTACCGATCACCGCTTCTCAGGTTGACTTATCCCCCTTTTCAGCGCACAGTTTGGTCTTGCAGCCTGATCCTATAACGGAGGGACAGTGAGCTATCGAATACTCATTCTTATCGGCGTTGTTGCAGCCATGGTCGGCCTCTTTTTCATGCTTCCGAGCAAGCCACCGACCTCCGCGACCAGCTCAGGTTGGGCCGTGCGCGCGAATTCGCCAGAGGTGATCGGCGGGTACGGAGACAACCTCTGCTACGATGGAAAGGGCGTGCAAACTCTATCCGGTACCCTCAGCTTCACGCTCTCAAGGGACGGGACGGGGTCGCTCGATGCCTCTGTGTCCACCACAGAGTCCAGTGGTCCGCTTCATCCCACATCAAGTGGCGCTGTCAGCGGGACGATCAGGATCACCTCTCGTATCGATACCACCTCAAAGCTGCAAGAGGACGTCACGATCAATGGAGACATCTCTGGCGGCGATCCCAACTTCCCACAGACGCATGCGCTGCTCACTGGGAAGGGAGCGTTTGACGTGTACGTAGATGGAGAGCTCCTTTACGAAGGTCTGCAGGGGGAGTGGTCCCTTGCCGATGCGGTGCGGCGCAGCGATGGATCGATCCGCCAGAGCGGGCTTGTCTACAGCCCACTGCTGCGCGATAAGTCTGGTTTTTCAGATCCGAAGCGAACAGAGTTCACGCTTCTTCTCCATTCTGACGTGCCTGATCTCAATAACAAACCGCCGTATTCAGTCGTGTTGCACCTGGTCTTCTCCGAGGTGACGATCGAGAAACAGCCGTCTGTCACCGGAGAATGAGGGCTTACTCCACCGTATCCTGCCCCGGCTTCTCTGATTCCTCCAAAGCTGTGTCCAGCTCCACCTGCGTCTGCGTAACATCAGGGGGAGTAGTCGTCCCCTTCTTCCCCGCAAATAGAGAAGAGATGCCCCTGCGCGTTTCAAAGAACTGGGCAACATCCTTCGCGGTTTCAGTGAGGGTTGAGAGGACGAGCTGATCGCCGGCCCTCACGAGCTCCCCTCCCGCAGGGATGATGAGGCGCTCGCCGCTGCGAAAGAGCCCGACGATCAGGCAATTGCGAGGGTAGCGGCGATCTGCACTTATCTGCTGGATGGTCTTTCCCACAACGTGCGAGTTCTCTTGGATGGTGATGCGAATGATTGTCCCCGCTCCCGCGCCGAAACTTGCCACCTCGTAGATCTCTGGCCGCTCGATCTCCAACACCAGCTGGTCGAGGAACAGACCGACGACGTCGATCACCGTGGTCACGCCCGCCTGTTTGTAGGCATGTACGTACTTAGGATTGGCCATGCGCGTGATGATACGCTTCGCTCCCGCACTCTTTGCAAGCAGACAGAACGCCAGGTTGTCCGCGCTCTGGCGCATCATCCCTACGGCGACATCGGTTCGCCCGATCTCCGCTTCCTCCAGCGTGGCCACGTCCGTCGCGTTTCCGGAGATCGCGGGAACGCCCAATTTGGCGCTCACCATCTCGCACACATCGCGATTGAGATCGATGGCGACCACGTCATGACGATCGGCGGCCAACCTGGTGATCAACCGCCTTCCGGCCATCCCCGCTCCAGCAATTACTACACGCATGATCCCTCCTATCGCCACACTCGACGCGAGAATATAAGAAGCATTGGGAGGAGTTCGAGCCTTCCCGCAACCATCGCCAGGATGTAGAACACCTTGACTCCCGCGTTCATGGTAACATAAGCCGCCGGATCGATGTAACTCGGCCCGATGTTACTCAGAGCCGAGATCATCCCGGAGAAAGACTCCAACGGACCGAACCCCGTAAGGAGACCGGTGATCAGGCTTCCGATCGCGGCTATCACCACCCAGGCGAAGGTGATCGCTGCTGTGCGGTAGATCTCGCGCTCGCGCATCACCTCACCATCGATGACGAACGGCACAACCTCGCGGGGCGGGCGCGAGACGAGGCGCAGTTGATGACGCATCAGCTTTCCCAGAACCCCGATCCGCCACACCTTCACTCCTCCTGCTGTCGAACCGACGCATCCGCCGATGAACATCAGGAGTAGGAAGACTTGCTTTGCCGCCGGGCCGAAGAAGCTCCCCGCGATGTCCTTGGTGGCGAAGCCCGTGCTCGAGGCAAGCGCCACCACCTGAAAGAGAGAGGCGCGGATGCGCTCTTCGAGCGATGCGTGCGCCCCTCCACCGAATGCGACGATCAGGGTCGCCCCGACGATGAGCGACACCCAAAGGCGGAGCTCCATGTTCTTGCGCAACGCTGAAAAGCGACGGCGGATGAGGTTCCAATGCACGAGGAAGCTCGTTCCCCCGAGAAACATGAACAGGATCACCGTGTAGTCCATCGCCACGTAGTGATACCCGCTCTGGTGGAAGTAGGCGATGCTCGCATCGTGCGAGGAGAACCCGCCGGTGGAGATCGTGGTGAGCGCATGCACAACAGCGTCGAACGGTGACATCCCCTCGATCCACAGGGAGAGGCCACACAGGATTGTCAGGGCAATGTAGATCGCCCACAGGATGCGCAGAGAGGTGAAGACTCCGGGAGAGAAGCGCTTGGTTGTCGCCTTGTGCGATTCGCTCGAGAGCAGGTTGTTGGAGATGCCGCTGCGCAGCGCGACGGCGAGGAACAGAGTGAAGATCCCCAGTCCGCCGATCCACTGCGTGAGCGCGCGCCAGAATAGGATGCTGTACGGCAGGCCGTCCAGTCCAACAAAGAGGGTTGTTCCCGTAGTTGTAAACCCGCTCACCGTCTCGAAGAACGCGTCGAGGTAAGTGATCTTGAGCGCCAGCCAGTAGGGCACGGCACCGATCAACGACAGCCCGAACCAACCCAGTGCACCCGTCGCCATCGCCATCCCTTCGCTGAGTGGGGCCGGTTTGAACAGGGTTATCATCAACAGGCCGAGGAGGACAGCGATCAGTGCGGGAATGGCGTAGATGCGCACCGGAAAGGTGACCGTCTCCGCATACAGGACGCTGATGACGAGAGGCAGGGCCTGCAGAAAGGCAAAGGAGATGAGCAAGACGCCGAAGTAGTGAAGCACTGTACGCAAGTTCCTCATCCGCTCCCCTCCAGGTGAAGCTCCCTCATCTTACTTCCATTGTGGGCGATTGGGAAGACCAGTAGGTGACGAATCCCCTACAGGGGTTGATTCTCCGCCCCTTGGAGCGTGCTTCTTACTAGGCTTCTGTTACAGCGCTTGCTTGCGGTGGCGAAGTTCATTGAGCGAGTTTCCCGCACCCTCTGCCCACACGGGGTGATCCACGTCGCTTCCTCTGGTGACGCTGGCGGCCACGTGTCCTCTGGGTAGCGTTTACATTCTTCTCGCTATCAGTAAACCGCCTTTCTACCAACTGGTAGTAGTGAAAAGGGGGCTGATTTTGGCTCCCTTTTCCGATTTGCGTGCGGGGCGAATTGGCCAGAAGCACAAGAATCCTTTCACCGCCGAGTAGAGAGGAGGCGCGCATTGTTTAGGACAGTGACTTCCGATGTATCCGCCGTTTCCAGCT
>JAGGSM010000007.1 GCA_021159105.1 Candidatus Bipolaricaulota bacterium | reverse complement strand
ATCGTAATCCATCCCGATGACCATCGTCGATGTCCCGCCGAGGCGCTGGTCGATGCGCAGGCGCCCCTCATATCGCTTTGGATCGAGCTTGTCGTAGGGCAAGACGAGCATGGTGAACGGGCGATCGGCGAAGATGCTGCGCGCGATGTCGCTCGGCACCGGCCGGAACATGTTGTCGGTGAACAGGGCGGTGAGGGCGCGGTCGCTGATCGTCTTCACTGGAAGGGCGTAGGCCGGGTCGGCGCCGAGGACGCGGTCGGTGATGTAGAGCTTCTGTTTGTGATTGAGCGTGGCAAACGCGTCCTCGATAACCATGTCGAACGTCTCCTCGTCTATCGGGATGTTGTTCGGGGAGTCCCAATCGATGTTTTTCTCGCTCTCCGGACGGCGGACGGTGAGCGTGTCGAGCGGGCTACGCCCGGTCGATTCCACCGGGGTCCAAGTGGCGAGGGCGCCGCAGCGGCTGACGAGCGCCTCTCTGTTCTTGACGGAATCTTCGATCAGTGATTCTCGGGATGGGTTGCTTAGAATGTTGTTCTTGGCAAGCAGCGTCTGCAACTTGTGATTGAAGTCCATTACCTGTTCACCTTCGCTAATTTGCTCCGCCCACATAAGCGTGATGACGGGCGGTGCATCATAACCCATAGAATCGCGCAATTCACGCTGTAATTGAGAATGCAGACCCGTCCGCCGAATGGCACGAAGAAAGGGCGTTACCCCTTCAGGGATGCCCGAGCGGAGTGAGTCATGTATACTGGACAACCTAAAAATCGTGCGAAGAAGGAGTGTCACATGAACTACTCTCCAGGACTTGCCATCGCTACAGCAGCCTTCGAGATCGCGGTAGCCGGCTGGGCGCTGCGCGGTCCGGGCAACAGATCGATCATACGCACGACCGCCGGGATTCTTGCCCTTCTCGCCAGCTATCAGCTCATTGAGGTGGGCATTTGCGCCAATTCTGCCGCTGCTGGATTCCTGCCACGCTTAGCGTTTATCGCCGTAACCTGGCTGCCGCCCCTCGGCCTGTTGCTGATCGCCAAGCTCCATCGTCCACGATCTCGCATGGCCTATGGGAATGCCTACTCCATGCTCGCTGCTGCCGCCGGTATCGTCATATGGATCGCTCTGGACAGGGGATTTGTCTCCTCCTCTGTGTGCAGCGCTTTGTTCGCACGCTACACCAATCCCATGCCACGCTTCGCCCTGTACAGCGGGTTCTACTGGCTGGGGCTCCTTGGGATGATTGTGCACTCCGGATACGGGGTGAAGACATGCCGCGATCCGCACCGCCGTCGTCTCCTTTTTCAGGTCTTTGCTGGGACACTGGCGTTTGTTCTTCCGTCCCTCGTCTTGTCGCGGTACATGGCGCCAGCAGAGGGTGCGCTTCCCTCAGTGATGTGCCATTTCGCGTTGATCCTTGCTCTCTTTCTCACACGCCTTGTCTATCTCGAACGTCGCCCCGTTGAAGAGGAGCAGACGCCGGCTATTGCCCGCACTAGCTAGCCTCACCTTCGGGGTTTAACTTCCCTCATCCAGGGCTTAGAATGGTGGCATGAACAGGAAAGATTCGATCCGACCGGCTCACAGGCAGTTATGGAGTGGGCTAGCCTCTGACGATGCCAGCTCCGAGATAGGCGTGCTCGGTGTTCCCTTCGATGGGGCGACGAGCTTTCGCAAGGGCGCGTCTTTCGCTCCGAGCAAGATTCGTGAACTGACCCCGCATGTCGCCCCTTACACGGAAGAGGGGGCCAGCCTCTCCGGGTTGCGTGTGCGCGATTACGGGGACGTATTTGTTGATCTTAATTGGGAGCGCTACTTCAAGACTGTTGAAGCGCGCGCACGGCAGGCGCTACATCACCGCCTGGCTGTCTTCTTGGGGGGAGATCACTCCGTCACCATCCCGCTAACGCGTGCGTTCAGCAGTGCTGTGAGCGGCAGGTTCGGGATGCTGCACATCGATGCCCACCTCGATCTCGCCGATTCCTTCGAAGGTTCACGCTGGTCGCACGCCTGCACACAGCAGAGGGTGTTGGAGCTTCCCAATATTGATCCGCGGCACCTGGCATTCGTTGGCATTCGCTCATTCATGGATGATGAGTCGGAGTTCCTTGCCGGTCATCCAGAGATCGGAGTTCACACGGCACGCGATGTCTACGTGCAGGGAGTCGATGATGTTGCACGATCCGTTGTGAAGCAGCTGCAGGGAGTGGATGCCGTGTACGTGACGCTCGACATCGACGCTCTCGACCCGGCGTTCGCCCCGGGCACGGGGACACTTGAGGCTGGAGGACTGTCGACTCGCGACGTGTTGGAGCTTCTGCGAGCGGTATTCTCCGGCCTGCCGGTGCGCGCGCTCGACATCGTGGAGGTCTCGCCCCCACTCGATCACTCGGACATTACCTCCGTTGCTGCTCTTAGGGTGATCTACGAGGCTTTCGGCTGGGTGCATGCGAAGACTCAGTAGGTGAAGCGGACAACCTCGATCTACTCACTGGAGCCGACGGCTGCAGAAAGGGCGCTATCTTCTCCGTTGATAATGAGCTTGACCGTCCATGCCGCTGACTGATCTGCGCAGCATGCATTGTCGTAGTCGATGACACCCGTGCACTCACCAACCGGTGCCTTTCTCCGAGACATCGTCTCCAGCCGGATCGATCATGTGCATATTGGGATCACACATGCCTTTCCAAGTCAGCGTGACCTGGATCCCCTGCAGGGGTCCATTCCCCGCCCCTTGGGGCGTACTTCTTACAAAGCTTCCTCATACATCGCGTGCTTGCGGCGGGGAAGTTCACTTATCCTCTGTTCCGAGGATCTCGGGTGGGGTGACGAATCCCGTACTGGTAGTGTCTGAAAGTGGATCTGTCGGGTGCGGGAATACCCTGTACACGTTCGGTTTGACCCTCGCTTTGTGCAGGAGCTTGGGGGTGAGCCCGCCGATGATCGAGTCCACGACCCACTTGTTGTCGGTGATGCTCCAAACTGCATCCTGCGCGTAACGATCAGACCATACGCCGAACTGATCAATCTGTTCGAGGAGCCTTATCAGGAGTTCTGCGTGCTCACTTGGCCAATCGGAGAGGGGAGGAGCTACGTCAAGGACCTGGCCGGCCTTGGGAGTACCCTTGTCCCAGTCGAGGCAGAGCGTCCAGATCCCGCCAGCCACAGCTCCGGCGCGAAGGGGAATATCAACGTCACGAGTGACGACCATATTCTGATCATGGATGCTCTTGTTGAGCAGCACATCGCCACGCCTCACCTGCAGGATTAGATCCTGTTCGAGATCACCGCTGGCGATCACCTGCGCCGTATCCCCTAAGTACCCGCCAAGGCTGACGAGCTGAACCAAGCCTAGACTCGCCGCGCGTGCCAGAGTTAGGTTTTCTGTCGCATGTACGCTGGGGGCAAGGAACAGTGCGCAGATTACAGTGATCAACAAGAACATCCTCTTTTGCATCCGCAAGAATACCTCCTCTCAGTGTGTGTTGTGTGGTCAGACTATAGCCACTGATCCTTTGGATTGAAAGGCAAGCCCTGTGTTTGACAGAACCATCAGGGCTTTGTATACTGCATCTTGCTTTTCACTCAATCAGCCCGCAAAAGGCTCCTGGGGGTAGGATAATCGTGAGGAACATAGCGCTCTAGATCAAGCCCGGACGCAAGTTCGCTTTTGGCTGGCCAGCTTTCGCTGGTTCGTTTCCACGTTCGTCAATCTCCAAGGAGCTGCTATGACTATTCCTGCCCTGGAACTTAAGGAAGTACGCAAGACATTTCTCAAGAAGAAGCAGAAGGGACGTCTCTCCCGCGCGAAGAGGGAGGAGGTCGTCGCCCTGGAGAAGGTAAATCTGGCGGTACAGCGCCGCGAGATCTTCGGTGTCCTCGGTCCGAACGGATCGGGAAAGTCAACGCTGATCAGGCTCGTCTCGACCCTTCTCCTCCCCGACAGCGGAACAATCGAGGTCTTCGGCCACGATGTGGAGAAGGAAGAGTTTGTCGTGAAGCGACTGATCAACCGCGTATCGGTGGATGCGGCGTTCTTCAAGAAGTTCTCTCCGATGGAGAATCTGACCTACGCCGCCCGACTGTACGGGATGCCGATCCGCGAGGCGCGCGAGAAGATGCGTCAGATCATGCTTCGGCTCGGCCTGAAGGAGTCCACGTTCACTCAGCCGATGGAGAACATGTCGCGCGGGATGCAGCAGAAGGTGGCTGTTGCGCGCGGATTTCTCACCTCTCCAACCCTACTCTTGCTCGACGAGCCGACCACTGGACTCGATCCGCAATCAAAGCGCGATGTGCAGGCATTTGTGCGTGAGATAAGGGAGGATCACGACGCAACCGTCCTCCTCACGACGCACGACATGGAGGAGGCGAACCGATTGTGTGATCGGATCGCGATCATCGATGAAGGTAAGATCATCGCCCTCGATACGGCAGGAGGGCTGAAGAATCTCGTCAGCAAGCGCAACGGGCAGGAGCCGACGCTGGAGGACGTGTTCATCGAGCTTACCGGAACGCGGATGGAGGAAAAGGAGCGTGACGAATGAGCGCAATCATGCGTGAAATGCGTAGCGCGTACGCCTTTGTCGAACGCAATATCAACCTGATCAAGCGCTATTGGGGTTGGGAAATCGTCTGGCTGATCTACTCGCTCGTCAATTCGCTTGCCGTCACCTACATCGGTGCGGGAATGGAGAGGATCAGCGGTCAGGCCCTGGATACGCAGTACCTGATCACGTACCTCTTGGTGGGGACGCTGATCTGGTCGTACCTGTCGGTGATCTTCTACGCGATCAGTGAGATGATCGCCTGGGAGCGCTGGGAGGGTACAATAGAGTACACCTTCATGGCCCCGGTCTCGCGACCGACCCACCTGGTGGGGACGACGCTATTCGCCATCGGATACGGCGTGGTGCGCACGCTCGTAATCCTGGTGATCGTCGCCTCGTTCTTCCACCTCGATCTATCGGGAGCGAACATCCCCGGAGCCGTACTCCTGCTCCTTGCCGGGAGCGTGTCGTTCGTCGGACTGGGGATACTGGCGGCCGTTCTGCCCCTTCTTTACCCGGAGCGTGGGGCGCAGATGACCAACGCTGCTGCTGCGCTCCTCCTGCTGATATCGGGGGTGTACTACCCGGTGGAGACCCTTCCCGCTTGGCTGCAGATGATCGCCAAGGCATCGCCAGCGACGTACGTGATCGAAGGGATGAGAGGCTGTCTGTTGCACGGAGCGAGGACGGTAACACTGCTTCCCACCGTGTTCTTGCTGTTTAGTGCGGGGATTGCCGTTATCACAGTTGGGCTGATTGTCTTCCGCTTCATGGAGCGCTATGCCAAGCGTACTGGAAGGCTCAAGCGAAGCGGGTAGGTTCTGATCGATGAGCTTTTTGAGAAGCGGAATGTTCTGCCGTAAGATTGTGCCTCGCCTAGTGGCGAAGAAAGGAGTGGTACAATGCCGTTTGGAGATGGAACCGGACCGAGAGGGAAGGGCCGCAGCCACGGGCGCGGACGTGGCCTGGGGATGGGACATGGCCGAGGAATCGGCATTCGCGCACAAGGACGATCGACGGAGACTGCGGCGATCACAATAGATGCCGAGAAGTGTATCGGCTGTGGGCAGTGCGTATCAGCATGTCAGTTCGATGCCCTGTCACTGGTGAACAGTAAGGCCAAGCTCGACCAGGCGCTCTGCAAGGGCTGTCGCGTGTGCGTGAGAGCGTGCCCAACAGGAGCGATCACATGAAGAACGAACTCAAAAAGAGGATCCAGTTGGCGATCGCCTGCGAAGGGGAACAGATTCCGCGCAAGCACTTCGGCGATTGCCCGCAGTTTCGCGTGTATGAGCTCTATGAGGACGG
>JAGGSM010000227.1 GCA_021159105.1 Candidatus Bipolaricaulota bacterium | reverse complement strand
ACGTAAGCAGCGTAAGCAGCACGGTCATCGTCACCAGGTTTCCCACCGTTGTCAGTAGAAGGATCGAAGATGTCAGGTCGGGACGGCGGTCATACTGCAAAGAGAGGAGGAGGGCGTTAACCGCCGTTGGCGTGCTCCCCTCGATGATCAGCACAGCCCGCAGCAGGCCGTGAATTCCTAGCACTGTTGTCAATCCCCACGCAAGAATCGGAGGGAGGATTAGTTTCATTCCAGCCACCACTGTTGCACGTGGAAGAACGCTTGTGAGCTTGACCTGAGCCAGCTGGACTCCCAACAGGAGCAACATAACGGGGATAGCCGCCTGCGCAAGCATGTTGAGGGGGTTGAGGATCGGGTCCGGGATGGTCGTTCCCGTCCAGCGCAGAACCAGGGCGAGGATCAGAGCGTAGAGCCAGGGTACGCTGATGACATTGAGAGCGAGCTTAGCAATCGACATCCCCTTCTTCCACGAGGCGATCCCCACACCGAGTATCACCTGCATCGCCGCGTGTACAACCACGTACAACACGCCAAACTGAAAGCCGGCATCACCGAAGGCAAAGAGCAGGATCGGTAGTCCATAGTTCCCGCTGTTGTTGAGAAACAGGGAGAGCGTGCTTGCAACACGGCTGTCATCGTCCCATTTCAATAGCCGAAAGGAGACAAACCCGATCACGAACAGAAGAGCGTGTAGCACAACAACAAAAATGACAAGGTTTACTACATCATGTTCAGATACTTGCTGTGAATAAAGAGAGTAGAAGATCAAACAAGGGCTAAGGATGTAGAAGACCAGCTTCACCAGCCCGTTAGGCTTGATGTGAGTGAGCCGGGCAACAGCATATCCACTGCCAGCGATCAGAAAGACAGGGAGAAGAGTCTTGACAAATACCATAGCAGATATGGAGAATAAGCTCCCGCCCCGCCTCCTTGATGTTTACAGGCTCACCCGGCAATCGGACGCAGCGTTATATCCCATCTTCCGTTCAAAAGCAATGCGAATCACTCGGTCGCTCGACTCCCTCTCCGGAGAATAGGTTCCCACATCTGTCGGACAGAACACGCCTAGACTCTTGGGCCGGTGCGGTGTAGACTGTTGGCATCGTGTGAAAGGAGGCGTAATGGATAAAGGTAGAGTCGAGTTCTTGCGTAAGTGTGTGGACACGATCAGTCCGTCCGGGTTCGAGGAGGAGATCTCCCGTATCTGGCGGGCCGAGGCTGACAAGTTCGCCGACCGCACCTGGGCGGATGTAAACGGCAACGCGTACGCTGTGATCAACGAGGGCGGAAGCCCACGAGTGATGCTCGCCGGGCACATGGACGAGATCGGGCTCATGATCACCTACATCGACGACAAGGGGTTCCTGTCGTTTGCGCCGATCGGCGGTTGGGATCCACAGGTTCTGCCAGGACAGCGCGTGCGTATCCGCGGAAAGAAGGGCGTCATTGTCGGCGTCGTCGGGCGAAAGCCGATTCACCTGCTGGAGGCCGAGGAACGCAAGAAGGTGGTAAAGTTCGATGGACTCTGGATCGACATCGGCGCTAAGGACAAGAAGGATGCGGAAAAGCATGTCTCGATCGGCGATCCTGCCGTGCTCGATTACGGTTTCGTCCCCCTGCTCAACGACCTTGCCGCTGCGCGCGCATTCGACGATCGCGTCGGCGCCTTCGTCATTCTGGAGGCGGCGCGGCTCGCCTCCGAGATGAACCCGAAGGCGGCGATCTACGCCGTCGGCACGGTGCAAGAGGAGATCGGGCTGCGCGGTGCGCACACGAGCGCGTTCGGAATCGACCCACAGGTGGGGATTGCCGTGGATGTTGGTTTCGCCACGGATACTCCCGGGATGGGAAATGAGAAGAAGAAGGTCGGCGACATCGCGATGGGCAAGGGCCCGATGATCGCCCGTGGGCCGAACATCAACCCCAAGCTGTTTGACCTTCTCGTCAGCACTGCCAAGAAGGAGAAGATCCCCTATCAGGTGGAGGGAGCGCCACGCGGTACTGGGACGGATGCCAATGCGATTCAGCTCACCCGCGCCGGGGTCGCAACCGGACTGATCTCCATCCCTAACCGCTACATGCACTCCCCGTGCGAGGTCGTCCACCTCGGAGATCTGGAGAACATCGCCAAGCTGATCGCCCACACCGTGGTTAGCATCGACGATACTACGGATTTCATCCCGCAGTAAGCGGGAGACTTGAACGAGCGGGAGATTGAGTGATCTGTTGCATGCATCACCGATCTCTCGCTCTTTTCTTGTGCTTGACTGTTGTGGGACATCGACGTATATTGGTGTTACGCGACGTAGTCGCTAGTCATATTAGGGGAGCTCGATTTACGGGCTGAGAGGAGGCTCGACCTCAGAGGGGATTGTCCTCAGGGAGGTGTGACCTCGACCCTTTGAACCTGATCTGGGTAATGCCAGCGCAGGGACATTGTATCCCGCGCGGCCCAGCAAGTTTACGGGTCGTCATCATGCGTGAGACGGATGTTCTGCGATTGATCAATGCGCGTGTCATCGCTTCTGGCGACGATGCCGCGGTAGTCCCTTTCAAGGGAACAAACCTCATCCTGACGACCGACATGCTCCATCGGGAGAGCGACTTCCCCACCGGGACAACCACTCGTACGATCGGCTGGAGGAGCGTGGCTGTTTCTCTCTCCGATCTTGCGGCGATGGGGGCACGGCCGCTCGGTGTCCTCTTGGCTCTCGCCGACCCTGATCTCGACGAAGAGTTGATCAGTGGGGTCCTCGATGGAGCACTGGCCTGCTGCAAACAAGCGGGTGCACAGCTTGTGGGGGGGGACATCGATCGCCAGCGTGAGCTAACGCTCGTCAGCACCGGCGTAGGTGAGGCTGAGCGTCCGGTTCGTCGCGATGGGGCAATGGTTGGTGATCTGATCTGCGTCACCGGAGAGCTAGGGCGTACAGCAACCGGGCTCAACCTGTTCTCCACCGGAGACACGGACAGAGCAAATGATCTATTCTGCTTTCCACCGCGCCTCGAGTGGGGAATGAAGCTTGCCGGCCTTGCGACGAGCATGATCGATATCTCTGATGGCCTGGCGCATTCACTGCACCTCATGGCCTCTCAGAGTCGGGTCGGATTTCGTGTAAGATGGAAGCGCCTTCCGATCATCCCTCTGCTATCAGATCAGATCTCCGGCGCTGCGCTGCGCGACGCTGTTCTCTTCACCGGGGAGGACTACGAACTCCTGTTCACCGTACCGGCGGATCTTGTCAGTAGGATCGATCCCACGGTGAGCTTCACGATGATCGGACACGTCACAGAACACGGATTTACTCTCGACGACGAACAGCTCCCCGATCGTGGCTACGAACACTAGAAGGAGATGATCTAGATGAAAAGAGCAATGTCGTTGATGCTGTTACTGGTGATCTGTCTTTCACCATTCTTGGCTGCACGTGAGAAGATCGTCGTCTACACCTACGAGTCGTTTGTCTCTTGGGGGCCGGCTGCGGCGCTCAAGCAGGCCTTCTCCGATAAGTATGATTGCGATGTGGAATACGTCACGGCAGGTGGGGGGAAGGCAACTCTGTCCCGTCTGATCGCCGAGCGCAGCGCCGGAGGAAGCACTGCCGACCTGTTCATGGCGGAGCTGAACGATGTACCGCGGATAGCAAGTTACGACTTGTTCCTCCCTGTGACGTCGGATGAGATACCTAATCTCGCGAGCGTGCCCGCGGATCTGGGCTCTACCGGGTTGAGTGGGTTTGTACCGTACGAGTACGGATACATCACGCTCACCTACGACTCACAGGCGTTCTCCACCCAATCGCCGCCGGCTACTCTGGAGGACCTGATCGATCCCGCCTACGCACGGAAACTGATCTGCGAAGACCCGCGCACGTCTTCCACGGGATTCTCGTTTCTGTTGTGGACGATCGCTCACTTCGGCGAGGACGGTTACCTCGACTTCTGGCGCTCGATCCACGACAGCCTGCTGACGATCACCCAAGGATGGGGAGAGGCGTGGAGTCTGTTGACCCACAATGAGGCGCCGCTCATGGTCAGCTTCTCCACGGATACAGCCTACGCCGCCATGTCCGGAGATCCGCTGCGTTACCGCGCTTACGCTCCGGGCGAAGAGGGCTACCGCACCGTATACGGCATCGGGATCGTGAAGGGAACTCAGCATATCAAACTGGCACAAGAGTTTATCGACCTTCTCTTGTCGAAAGAGATGCAGGGGCTGATTCCAGGGACCGAGGTCATGTTCCCAGCCAATAAAGACGCCACCCTTCCGCCGGCGTTTGAGCGGTACGCGATCGTCCCGCAGACGGTCCTTTCGATCCCGCTTGATGTCGTCGAAAAGAATATGGCTCAATGGCTGCACGCCTGGGAGACGGTGATCACACAACCTTGACACGCAGCGGGTATCTCTTCTTGTTGGCGCTGTTTGGGTTGCTCGCACTGGTCTTCTATTACCCGCTGGCGCTGGTACTCTCTATGGCCTTCAAGGGGGCGAACGGATGGAGTCTCTCTTCTATCGCAAGTGTGATCACCGATCCCTACTACGTGCACCTGATCCTATTCACAGTGAAACAGGCCGCCTACAGCACCCTGCTCAGCCTAGGAGTGGGGATCATCGGGGCGTACATCCTGGCGCGCTACGACTTTCCCGGGAAGCGCACGATCCGTTCGCTCACCGTGATCCCGTTCGTTCTACCGGCAATCGTGGTCGCGCTGGGGTTCATCCTATTCTTCGGAAACAGCGGCTACCTCAATCGGGCGCTGATGAGCCTGTTTGGCCTTGGGCGCCCGCCGCTTCGCATCCTCTACTCCCTCTTTGGAATCGTGCTTGCGCATGCGTTCTACAATGCCCCCATCGTCATGCGCGTGGTGAGCGCATCCTGGGAGGGGCTTGACCCGGCGATCGATGAGGCGGCGCAGTCGCTCGGTGCAGGGAGGCTGCGGCGGTTCATCGGGATAACTCTGCCCCGATTGATGCCAGCGATCCTGTCCAGCTCGGCCCTCGTGTTCGTGTTCACCTTCCTCTCGTTTCCGATCGTCCTCACCCTGGGCGGAGCGCGCTATGCCACGATCGAGGTGGGGATCTACACACTTGTGAGAACGCTCCTTGACTACAACCACGGGGCAGCGCTGATCATGGTGGAGATAGCGATCTCACTCTCCTTCACCTACCTCTACCTGCGCACCGAGGGGCGTATGGCAATCACCACTCAGGGATCGAGGCGGTCGCCGCATCGCTCGCTCCTTGCGCGTCCGCTCAGCCCAGGGAAGGTGCTGATCGTGCTCTGCGCGCTCTTGATGGGGATCTTCTTTCTTGGACCGATAGCCTCGATCATCGTCGATTCGTTTCGTAGTGCCCAGCACTGGACGCTCGCTAACTATGCCCAGCTCGTCTCGCAGCGCTACAACCCGTTTCTCGGCACCTCCCCACTGGCCACAGTGCAGACGAGCCTGATCATCGGATCAGTGGCGACGCTCGCCAGCCTGCTTGTGGGGATGACCATCACCTTCTTCGTCGTGCGCGCGAAGATTGCGGGGAGATGGGTCGTTGAAGCGGTGTTGATGGCACCACTCGCCGTCTCGTCCGTGGCGATCGGATTCGCCCTGCTGCGTGGCCTCTCCGCGCCGCCCCTGCGCCTAGGGGGGACGATCGTTGCGATCATCATCGCCCACGCGATCCTCATCTACCCGTTTGTGGTGCGCGTCCTGCGACCGATTCTGGAGGGGCTTGATCCGCAATTGATCGAGGCCGCGCGCGCCCTTGGCTCATCGCGCCTGCGCGCCTTCCTTGACATCGAGCTACCGCTCCTCAGACGCGGGCTGCTCGTAGCCGCGGCCTTTGCCTTTGCCCTGAGCATGGGCGAGATGTCGGCGACGATCATCCTCATGCGCCC
>JAGGSM010000011.1 GCA_021159105.1 Candidatus Bipolaricaulota bacterium | reverse complement strand
TCCACCATCAAGCTCTCTCCTAACCTCAACACCCTCCACCTGTTCGATAAGGAGACCGAGGCCACGTTGCTGTAGGATTGCTTCGTAGAGATCACAGCGACTCGGTGGGTGTTCCTGTGCAGGCGCGAACCTGGCGTGTAGCAACGAGGTTCGCGCCTGTTCCAAGCAGGTCATGCGCCACTACCTGGCCGATCGCGACGGGGGCTTCCACTGATAGTGTGCGGATGTATTCCATGATATCCTCGATCAAGCGCTTGGGGACTGGCTGGTCGGTCTTCACCGACACGAGAGGGGCCTTCCCTCCGATCACCTTGACGCTGGTAGGTAAGACACGCATCGGATCGATCGCCTCTTGGCGGGCGTACGCCTCCCCGCGTGGGCAGCGGTTCCCGCTGACGCTCACCACCTTCCCATCCTCAATTCTGGCGGTGATCTCGCAGCCGATCGGACAGGAGACGCAGATCAGTTTCTTCTCCATCACTCCTCCCTCACCTCAACCAGGGCACGTTCCCTCTTCATCAGTTCGTCCAGCTCCCTCTCCGATATGTTGATCTCAATCATCTCGCTCGGCCGCACCACCGGCTGCTTGCGCGTGATGACATCCCCAATGCGCACGCTCGCCTGCCGCATGGCGCGCGAGGCACGAAGGTATACCCGCGCAGGTCCCCCCGGGACGAGGGACGTCGGAACGAGGTGGAGCACGTTCTCCCCGCGTACGAGCTGTGTCGTATGCTCGTATGACAGCTCACCGCGCGCCTCAAGCGCGGCCGCGCCGCCGGCGATCTCTCCCACCGCTGCGACCGAATCGACCAGGTCAAAGACAGCGACATTGTTCCCTGCGGCGAAGAGCCACGGTACCTCCGTCTGCATCAGCGAGTTCACGTGCGGGCCACGGTTGATCGGATCGATCGGGGTAAACGGCATGATCAACTCATTCTCCGGGATCAATCCGATCGAAAGGATCAGGGTATCGACGGCAAAGCGCTGCTCAGTCCCGGGGATCGGTCTGCGCGATCCGTCCACCTGCGCTATCCTCACCCCGGTCAGTCGCTCGCTCCCCTCGACTCCGACGATGCTGTGGCTCAGGAGCAGCGGGATATCGTAGTCTTCCAGGCACTGGACGACGTTGCGCATCAGACCGCCCGGTGTCGGCTGCAGTTCGACCACCGCTGATACGTCCATCCCCTCCAGGTGGAGCCGCCGTGCCATGATCAAGCCGATGTCACCCGATCCGAGGATGAGTGCGCGTTTCCCGGGGAGAAAGCCGTGCAGGTTCACGAACCGCTGTGCTAAGCCTGCAGTGTATATCCCCGCTGGTCGCGGCCCAGGTGCCATCAGCGCCCCGTACGGGCGCTCCCGTGCGCCGCTCGCCCACACCACGCTCTTGGCGGCAACGCTCAGCCTCCCCTGCGGGCTCAGAGCGCGAATGACCCGCTCTCTAGGGTCGATATCGAGAACGCTGCAGTCAGGGATCACATTGACGCCTGAACCGATCATCTCCGTCAGCAAGCGGTGGCCGAACTCAGGGCCGGCCAGCTCTTCGCGGTAGCGATGGAGGCCGAAGCCGGTGTGGATACACTGATTCAGAACACCGCCCACCTCTTCATCGCGCTCCAACAGGAGCGTATCCGCACCGGCGTTGGCCGCAGCCGTGGCTGCAGCCATCCCCGCGGCGCCCCCACCGATCACCAGAACATCGGTCTTCCGCTCGATCATTTCCGCACCATCCCATCGAGGATCTCGCTGCCATCTCCGCGCATGGTGATCTCCTCTGGAGACGCCTTCAGCTCCCTGGCCAAGAGCATCAGGATCTTGTCCGTGCAGAATCCCCCCTGGCAGCGGCCGAAGCCGGCTCTAGTGCGGAACTTTATCCCATCGAGCGTCCTTGCTCCCCGGCGGATAGCCTCGATGATCTCCCCCTCTGTCACACGGTTGCACTGGCAGATCACACGGCCGTAGCTGACGTCACTTGCGATCAGGGCATCCGCCTCCTTTGGGGATAGATCAACGACGCTCCTCATCCCGCGGCGTTGAGGATCGAAGCTGCTCTTCTCCGCGAGGTCAAGCGCAGGGGCCATCACATCGTGTACCAGGTGTTTGGCAACGGCGGGGGCGGCGGTCAGGCCGGGGGAGCGCATTCCGGCGGCCTGGAAGAAGCCTTCAACCTCCGTTTCTCCGATGACAAACTGCTTGTCCGGCGTCTCCGGTCGCAGGCCAGCGAATGTCTTCACCACGAGTGAAAGATCGATGTCCGGCACGAGCCTGCGCGCCCCTTCGATCGCCTCGTGCACCCCATCGCTGGTCGTCCCCGTTGCCTCCTTGTCTTCTCTATCCAGGTCCTCGGCCGTCGGCCCAAGCAGGATACCGCCGTCGACCGTGGGGACGACGAGGATCCCCTTGCTTATCCCACTTGGGGCGGGGAAGATGACCGACGAGACGAGCGGCCCGATCTTCTTGTCCAGGAGAGCGTACTCCCCCCGCCGCGGGGTGATGACCGGCCTCTCCAGCCCGACCATCCCAGCGATCCGGTCGGCGAACAGTCCAGCGGCGTTCACCACCGCGTCCACCTCATACTCCCCAGTCGCTGTAATCACCCGCTGTACCCGCGAGGAAGCTGTATCGATCCCTTCCACGGCCTCTGTCACGTGCAGTTCAAGCCCGTTCCTCACCCCGTTCTCCACAGCGGCGATCGCCAGGCCCCACGGCTCAGTGATCCCAACGCTCGGCGACCACAGAGCGGAAAGCACTTCCGTGTTCAAGTGTGGCTCACGCGCAAGGACTGTCTCTCTGTCGTGGATCTCGAGTCCGGGAATCCCGATCTTGATGCCCTGCTCGTACAGTTCGCGGATCACCGGCAGATCCTCCTCGCTCAGGGCAACGACGTAGGCACCGATCTGCTTGAACGGAACGTCAAGCTCGCGGCAAAGCGAGGGGTACAGAGCGTTCCCCTCAGCACAGAGGACGGCGCGCTGCGTGCCCGGGGCCTCGTGGAAACACCCGTGCACGATGGCGGAGTTCGCCTTGCTTACCCCCCAACCGATATCCGCCTCCTTCTCGAACAGCAGGACTTCTGCGGCGTAGCGCGTCAGCTCTCGCGCGATGAGCGACCCGACAACTCCCGCTCCGATCACGGCGATCCTCATCTATCCCACCCCTTTGCCCGCTCCACCGCCCTCTGCCAGCCGGCGAGGAGCGAGTCTCGTTGATCAATATTCATCATCGGTTCGAAGCGCGTCCCGGCTCCGGCCAGCTCCATCAGATCATCCTTCGCTACCCACACACCACTCGTCAACCCAGCCCCTAGGGCAGCCCCACGGGCGGTCATCTCTAGGTATTCCGGTCGAACGATTGGGATACCGAGGATGTCGCTCTGGAACTGGCACAAAAAGTCGTTCCTCGCTGCGCCGCCGTCCACGTGCAGAAGATCGATCGGGTAGTTCAGGTCATCTTCCATCGCCCTCACAACAGCGTGAGTCTGATAGGCGATCGACTCCAACGCAGCGCGCACGATCTGTGCCCGCCCCGTGCCGCGTGTGATCCCAACGATCGTCCCGCGGGCGTGCGGGTCCCAGTACGGAGCACCCAGCCCGGTGAGGGCGGGGACGAAGTACGCTCCCCCGGTTGACTCGACGCTCTGCGCCATGCCCTCGGACTCCGCAGCATCAGCGATGATCCCAAGGCCGTCGCGCAGCCACTGGATCACAGCCCCGGCGACGAATACCGCCCCCTCGAGGCCATAGGAGACCGAGGATTCGTCCGAGTAGAAGACAGTGCTGAGCAGTTGATGCGAGCTCTCGACCGGGTGATCGCCCGTGTTCATCAGGAGGAACGCACCGGTCCCCCACGTCACCTTGAGTGCACCACGGGTGAAACCGGTGTGGCCGAACAGGGCGGCTTGCTGGTCACCGAGGACAGCGCTGATCGGTATCGATCGGCCGAAGAACTCCGCTTTGATCGGCGCATAGTGCGACAGGCTCGGCAACACGCGCGGGAGGCACTGGCGAGGGATGGAGAATGCCCGCAGGAGTTCATCATCCCACTCCATCTTCCCTATATTGAACAGGAGCGTGCGCGAGGCGTTCGATGTGTCGGTCAGGTGCTCGCCCGTCAGCTTCCACAGAAGCCAGCTATCAGGGGTGCCGAAGAGGAGCTCGCCCTTTTCGGCGCGGATGCGCGCCTGCGGTACGTGCTGAAGGATCCAGGAGAGCTTGCTCGCTGAGAAGTACGGATCGAGGGGAAGGCCGGTGCGTGCTCTCACGTCCCGCTCAATTCCCGCGCTTCTCAGGCGTTCACACTCCCCTGCGGTTCGGCGGTCCTGCCAGACAATCGCCGGATAGATCGGCTCTCCGGTGTCGCGGTCCCAGACGATCGTCGTCTCCCGCTGATTGGTGATCCCAAAGGAGGAGATGTCCGCGTAGTCGATGCCGCCCTTGGCGACAGCGGCACGTATCACTCCCAGTGTCGCCTGGAACAGCTCCTGCGGGTCCTGCTCGACCCACCCAGACTGCGGATAGGAGAGCTGAAACTCCCGGTAATCGGCCGCCACCGGCCTGGCAGAGCGATCGAAGATGACACAGCGCACTCCAGTCGTGCCAAGATCGATCGCCCCTACGTAGTCGCCCACCGCGCCTCCTTATCCCTTTCTTGCGGTTTATTGCACTTTCTTTCGAAACAATGGTACGAAAGGCGACCACATGTGTCAAGGCTGGCGGGTCAGCAGGGTCTAGAACGGAAAATCGTAGCTATCGAGGCCCAGTTCCTCCTGCATGATGAGCAGGTTCTTCTGCAGGTTGGGGTTGATCGGGATCCCTTGAGTGCGGATCTCCTTCTCCTTCAACCACTCCTTTTCACCCGCGGTGTAGATCCGTTCCGCTCCGGGCATCTTGGTCGAGTTGCGCAGGGCTCGAAGGATGTCACCGGTTGTCTTCTTGAACTGCTCGAGTGGGACGAAGTGCTCGATGTCGATCGCCATGAAGAAGTGACCCAAGCGATGCGGACGCGGGCTGCCGTCGGGGTTGAACCCACTCAGGGCGCGCAGGAACATTCCCCCTTGAAGGGATGCTGAGAGGATCTCCACCATCGTCGCCAGGTCGTACCCCTTGTGTCCACCCATCGTCTCCCCGATCCCACCGAGGGGGACGAAGGCATTCTCCTTCTTCTTTAGGCCAGCGAGAATCGCCTTTGTATCGGTGGCGGTCTTTCCGTCGCGATCGATCACCCAGCCTGCTGGGGTCGGTTTCTCCGCACGATCGAGGACCTCGATCTTGCCACGCTGAGTGATGGAGGTGGCTGCATCGTACAGGAAAGGAAACTCCTCGTCGCTGGGGGCACCGAAAGCAATCGGGTTAGTTCCTAGCAACGGATCGACTCCAAACGTTGGAGCCATCGATGGACGAGCGTTGGTAAACGCCATCCCAATCATCCCCTCCGCAACCGCCATCAGTGGGTAGTAGCCGTCGATCCCAAAGTGCGTCGACTCGCGCACGGCGGCCGATCCCATCCCGTACTTCCTCGCCTTGTCGATCACCATCTGCATCGCGCGCACGGAGATAACGTGTCCCATCCCGTTGTGTCCGTCAATGAGGGCGGTCGTCTCCGTCTCCTTCACGACCTCAAACTCGGTGGTCGGGGAGAGGATCCCTTGCTTCACGCGATCGTAGTACATCTTCAGGCGACCCACGCCATGCGATTCGATTCCTCTCAGATCGGATGTGATGAGAACCTGTGCGCAGGTCTTTGCTTCATCACGGGGAACACCAAGTGCCGTAAAGACATCGATCGCAAAGTTGTGAATGGTTTCCACCGCTACACGCACTGTCTTTTCTGCCATATTTACCTCCGTTAGGTACAATATCTTAGTTTAGTTTTGTATCGAGGGCGCTAAGAGCAGCGATGCTCTCGATTACGTAATCTGGTTCTATCTTGCAATTACTTAGATCAATCCGTGAGGTGACTCCGCTCAGGGTTAGAATGCCGGTCAACCCGTTGTC
>JAGGSM010000247.1 GCA_021159105.1 Candidatus Bipolaricaulota bacterium | reverse complement strand
ACACCTGGCTGGTAAATCCACTGCAAGCACCATAACGAACGCGGAACGCGGAGCTCGGAACTCGGACCGAAAAATCAACGCGGAGCCAGGATCTTGGAACGCGGAACGGAATAGCTATCTCCCGCAGAGGCGCAGGGGAAAGAACGCATTCATGCTTGTGTAGCGTGTGCAGCTTGTCTGCCACGTTACGCTGTTGGAATAAGACATGGCATTTCTTGGCGATCTTGGCGTGCTTGAGCGAGCGTTAGCGAACGGGCGAGAGATTTGAGCGGGGAACTCCGCGTTCCGCGCTCCGCATTCACCTAGGCGAAGAGCACGTTTTCGCGCAGGAAGCGCTCGACGTCGCGATAGAAGGCCTCGATGGTCTCTGTCCTGCGAAAGCCGTGTCCCTCTCCTGGGTATAGGTGGTATTCATGTTTGATGCCTCTCCGCCGCAATGACTCAACGATCAGCTCTGACTGTTCCTTGGGAACAACCCTGTCCTCTTCTCCCTGAAAGATGGCGATCGGGTCGACGATCCTGTCCGCGGAGTAGATCGGTGAGCGCTCGCGGTAGGCAGAGCTCGCTTCCGGAAGCTGCCCAACAAGGCTGTCCGTGTAGTGCGCCTCGAACTTGTGCGTCTCCAGCGCCAACCGGAACAGGTCGGAGACTCCATACAGGCAGAGCGCGGCGCGGAACAGTCCGGGATGCTCTGTCAGGCAGCGCAGCACGGTGTACCCGCCCGCGCTCCCTCCCATGACGACGAGGCGATTGGCATCGGCGCGCTTGCTCTCAGAGAGGAAGCGTGCGCCGGCGGCGGTGTCCTCGACATCGACGATCCCCCAGTTTCCCTTGAGTGCCTCGCGATACTCCCTTCCATACCCCGTGCTCCCGCGGTGGTTGACCTGGAGCACGGCGTATCCGCGCGAGGTGAAGAACTGCGCTTGGGCGGAGTAGCCAAGCGTGTATTGCGAGGTTGGCCCGCCGTGCACCTGCACGATCGCTGGAGGGAGCCCCCGCCCCACGAACGCCTCGTTGCGCGGCGGGTAGTACAGGCCGTGCACGACCTCACCGCCTGAAGACTCCCATGTGACCTGCTCCGGCACGGACAGATCACCCTGCGGGATCGTCTCAGTGGTGCTGAAGCGATGGATGCGTGGATGCGACCCGCTCGCACAAGTCACGATCCGCGGCGGAACCGTCGGCCCCTGGGCGATCATGGCAACGACGTCCTCGCTCGGGGAGGGGCTGATCTGAGAGAAGAGGAGATAGCCATCCAACTGACCAGCGAATGGTTCTACCGCTCCTGTTGCAAGATCGATCCTGCACAGCGTGTCCTGCCCGCCTGTCCGCCCACGGTAGACGATCGCCGCCCCATCGTGGGTGAAGCCGAACGTGCGCTCACCCTGCACCCATCCGGGCTGGGCGATCTCCTCCTCGCCAGAAGTGAGGGCCCGACTCGCCCCATGTTCGAGGTCGTAGAGCATCAAGTTCCCGTACCCGGTCTCATCGGAGACGTAGGCAAGGCCCTTCCCCTCGGGGGAGAACTGCGGCTGGAAGATGGCGACGCTCTTCCCACCGGCGATCCCCTCCTCATCGCGCAGAGCCGGTAGATCCGCTCGATCTACATCCAGCGTGGCCAGATGAAGGACTGTCCCGTCCCAGGGCATGTTCGGGTGATCCCAACTGATCCAGGCTATTCTCTTCCCATCCGGGTGCCAGCAGGGGTGCATGTAGAAGTCGCTAGCGGTGGCGATCCGCTGCGGCCAGTGCTTGCCCTCTGTATCGCAGATGGCGATGGCGTCGTCTTTCCCATCGGAGTGGACGTAGATGATGAAGCGACCATCCGGGGATACAGCTAGCGATGCGGCGTCCCCGAATGGTGGGGTGATCGGCCGTGCCTCACCGCCGGCGAGCGCTTGACGGTAGATCCTCCCGCTGCTTACGAAGTAGACGATTCCCGAAGAGACGGTGAAGTCCCCGCCTCCGTAGCCGACGCGGGCGCGCACGGAGAGCTCCGCTGTGAGGTCGCGCGCTGCCTCCCCCCGCCGCTTGGCGACGAGCACACCGCGGTCGGATCTGCCCTCCAGCCAGACCAGGGTCTCTCCGTCTGAATCCCACATCACATCGCTCAACCGCAGCCCGAGAGCCAACTGGACTGGGGTGATCGGGCTGTCCCACATACCGTAGCTGCGTTCCTCTTTCATCACTCCCCCTCCCAGTAGATCGATCCCAGATCGAGTACGTACAGCGGGAGGATGTGGTAGCCCATCAGCCTGGCGTTCATCCCCTCAAGCTGATGCGGTACCTGGATCCACGCCATTACGGCGTCGTCTGAGATCAGCGTCTGCACCATGGCGTAGATCGTCCTTCGCTCGTTGAAGTCGTTCGTGTTCCTCCCGAGCGTGAGGAGATCGCGCAGGTACGGGTTTGCGTACTGCCAGTAGTAGGTCGATGCTCCATCATCGCTCACCCGCTCGAACCCCTTGGTGAAGTTGGCCGCTGGCTCGATCGATACGTCGTGGGCGATGACGGTCATGTCGTAGTCCCACTGCTTGTACACGCGGTCGAGCCACTGCCCCCACTCGAGGACCTGCAGCTTGCAGTCGATCCCCACCCGTCTCAGCTCGTCGGCGATGATCTGGCCGGTGCGAACATGGAACTGGTAGGGCTGGGGGAGGTAGATGGTCGTTTCGAACCCATGCGGGTAACCGGCCTGGGCAAGGAGCGCCCGTGCCTTGTCCGGGTCGTGGGGATACCTGCCGACGAGGTCAACGTAGTAGGGGCTGAGTGGTGTCATGTGCGAGCCGACCGGGCTGCCCCACTCGGCCTTCAGGTCGGTGGCGGCGATGATCTCGTCGCGGTTAATGGCATAGCATATCGCGCGACGCACCAACACGTTGTCGAACGGAGGGCGGGAGTCGTTCATCGCCAGGATCTGCACCAGATTCTGCGGACCGGAGATGACCTTGAGTGAGGGGTCGTTTTCGATCTGCAGTGCGTTCTCCCCGACCATGCGGTCGACGAGATCGACGCTCCCTGAGCGCAATGCAGCCAGTGACGCCGCCTGATCGGGGATGAACCGGCAGATCACCTTGTCCAGGTGCGGAAGGCCGGGCTGCCAGTAGTGGTCGTTCTTGACGAGTGTGATGTGATCCCCGGGGCTCCACTCCGAGAACTCAAACGGACCGGTGCCGATCGGGTGGGTGCGCAAGGCGTCCATATCCAAGCCCTGTGGGATGATCCCCGCCCCCTTGGCTGAGGCGAGGTACCCGATCAACGGCGCACCAACACCTTCCGTGACGAAGCGGACGGTCAGCGGGTCAATAACGTCGACCTCTTTCACAAACGAGAAGAGCGACGCGTTCGGCGAGGCGGTGTTCGGATCTAGGAGCGTGTCAAACGTGTATTTCACGTCATACGCGGTGAACTTCGCTCCGTTGTGAAACAGGACCCCTTCTCGCAGGTGAAACGTGTAGTAGGTCTCATCACCTCTGTCAGCCACCTCGTAACTCGTCGCCAGGAGCGGCTCGATCTTCCGATCGGCTGTGTAGCGCAGCAGCGGTTCGTTGATGTTGTACATCACGATCTGAAAACTTGCCGCCGCTGGGGTGAGGAGCATGTTCAACCCATCGGGCTCGGCCATCAGCGCCACGGTCAGCTCCCCCTCTCTTCCCTGAGAAAGGGCACTCAATCCGACCAGCAAGAGCACAACAGCGACAAGGAACATCGATAGCCTTCTGTTCACAGGATCCTCCTTAAGAAAACGAATCACTTGCAGTAGTAACCGATTGCCGACTCATCGAGCGCATGGTACCGCCAGCGTGTGTTGCGGGCAAGGGTTCTAGTAGGACCTGATGAAGCTGGGGTCGAGCAGATCGCGCAGGCCATCGCCGAGCAGGTTCAGCCCGAGGACGGTTATGGCGATGGCGAGCCCGGGAAAGACGGCGAGGAGCGGATCGAGGCCGATGAAGGTCTGCGCCTCGCGGAGCATCCCTCCCCAGCTGGCAAACGGCGGCTGGGTTCCCAGGCCGAGGTAACTGAGGCCGGCCTCGGCGAGGATCGCCCCGGCGAACTGGATCGTCCCCTGCACGATCAGCGGGGAAACAATGTTCGGGAGGATGTGATGAACAGCGATCGCGGCGCGTCCCCGCCCCACGGCATGGGCCGCGGCCACGTACTCCTCCTCGCGCACTGAGAGGACGGAGCCTCGCGTGAGGCGGGCGAATATCGGCACGTTGTAGATGCCGATGGCGATCATGCAGTTGGTCAGGCTGGCTCCGAATACCGAGGAGAAGAGGATCGCGCTCAACACGGCGGGGAAGGCGTACAGCACGTCCATCACCCGCATCATCGCTTCATCCCGCATCCCACCGGCGAGGCCAGCGACGAGGCCGCATAGGATGCCGATGGCCATCCCCCCGCTCACCGCCACTACCCCTACGAGGATGGTGTTCCCCGCTCCCTGCATGATCCTGCTCAGAACGTCGCGTCCGTAGGAGTCCGTCCCCAGCGGGTGCTGCCAGGTGGGCGGGGAGAGCTTGTCGGCTATGTGCATCTCTATTGGATCGTAGGGGGTATACAGGACGCCGACCACGGTTACGGCGAGGACTACCGCGACGATCACTATCCCAAGGGTGAAGCTGACGCTTCTCTTCTTCACGCGCCTGGATCGCTTACGTTGCTGTTTCATTTCTCACTCCAGCCTGATGCGCGGATCGAGCAGGGCGTAGGCGAGATCGACGATCAGGTTCATCCCAACGACGAGGACCGCGATCAGTACGACGATATCTTGCACCAGTGGAAGATCGCGCTGCCCGATCGCTTGGAATGCTAGCCTCCCCAGTCCCGGTAGGTAGAAGACGTTCTCGATGATGATCGCCCCAGCGAGTAGCGCAGCAAACTGCATCCCAAGAACGGTCACGATGGGGATGAGGGAGTTTCGCAGCGCGTGTTTCCACAGAACCCTCATCTCGTGCACCCCTTTGCCGCGAGCGGTGCGGACGTAGTCTCGCCCGAGGACTTCCAGCAGTGATGAGCGGCTCAGGCGCGCAACGACCGCAGCGCGGATCAGGCCGAGGGCCATCGCCGGGAGGAGGAGGGACTGTAGGGCCCCAATAAAGCTCTTGCCCCATGGGACGAATCCACCCGCCGGCAGCCAGTGCAACCCGAGCGAAAAGGCGAGCATGAGCAGGATTCCCAACCAGAATGAGGGGATCGATAGGCCGACCTGCGACAGGGCCATAACCCCGTAGTCCCCGAGCTTGCCGCGGTGTGTTGCCGCGTACAGCCCAGTGGGGAGCCCGATCACAATGGCGATGAGTATCGCTATGATCGCCAGCGGCGCGGTCACCGCCAGGCGCGAAGCTATCAACTTGGAGATCGGCACGTGGTAGCGCAGCGACTCCCCGAGATCCCCGCTGAGGACGCCGCGTGCCCAAGCCCCGTATTGTGCGTAGATTGGGAGATCGAGCCCAAGCTGATCTCGCAGAGCCGCCAGAGTGGAGGGATCGGCCTCCGTCCCGAGCATGATCTGCGCCGGATCCCCGGGGATGACGTGCATCACGATGAAGACGAGGACGGAGATCAGAAAACAGGAGACGATCAGGCTCAGAAATCGACGAAACGCGTATGCGATCATACCTCTCCCTGTCTATTTCAGCTCTTCCTACCCAAACTTCCGCTTTGGTCACCTTTACGTTCTTGGCGTGAGACCGCTTCTCCGTTCCAAGTTCTGCGTTCCGTGTTCCGCGTTCCGCATTTCACGTTCCCCGTTCGTCACGTTCCGCATTCCGAGTTCCGCCTTCCGCGTTCCACATCCTTCCCCATTCCACGTTCATCCTTGGTTTCGCGTTCCAATGGCTCGCACCACGAAGGACACGAAGGGCACGAAGAAGTCCCTTGCGTGAGTTTGCTTCTCCGTTCCGCATTCCGAG
The DNA here is from genome assembly GCA_021159105.1 of Candidatus Bipolaricaulota bacterium. Taxonomy (GTDB): domain Bacteria; phylum Bipolaricaulota; class Bipolaricaulia; order UBA7950; family UBA9294; genus M55B144. The sequence continues at coordinate 225 of JAGGSM010000247.1, read as the reverse complement.
TTCCGCGTTCCGAGTTTTCTTCTCACGCCCGCTCGCTGTTGCTCGCTCAAGCACGCCAAGATCGCCAAGAACCGCCCTGCTCCCTTTCTTGTCTTCGTGGTTTCCTTCCTTGGCGTCCTTTGCGTTCTTGGCGTGAGACCGCTTCTCCGTTCCGCGTTCCGAGTTCTGCGTTCCGCGTTCCTCATCGTTCCGAGCTCCGCGTTCCCCGTTCGTCACGTTCCGCAT
>JAGGSM010000291.1 GCA_021159105.1 Candidatus Bipolaricaulota bacterium | reverse complement strand
AAGGGCGCACTACAGTTGCGGTACCGCCGACATCGAGTACGCGTTCCCATTCCTGGTAGAGGGCGAGTACGGTGAGCTGGAGGGTGTATCTCACCGCGGAGATTTTGACTTGCGCAGCCATATGGAGGGGAAGCTGGTGCGCGACGGAAACGGGTTCACAGTGGAGCTGGACGAGCACGGCCAGCCGCGCTACGCGGGGAGCGGTAAGGACCTCTCCTACTTTGATGAGGAGACGAAGGAGAAGTACATCCCGCACGTGATCGAGCCGTCGGCGGGTGCCGACCGGGCGATGCTTGCCTTCCTGTGTGAGGCGTATACCGAGGACGCCATCCCCGACGACAAGGGGGTGCCGCAGCCGCGCGTCGTCCTGAAGCTCCACCCGCGGCTGGCACCGGTGAAGGTGGCGGTCTTTCCTCTCACCAAAAAGGATGGGATGCCCGATGTCGCGGCGGAGATCTACCGCGAGCTGAAAAAGAGATGGAATGTCTTCTATGACCAGAAGGGGTCGATCGGACGCCGCTACCGCCGCCAGGATGAGTCGGGGACGCCGTTTTGCATCACCGTCGACCACCAGACGCTAGCGGACGGCACAGTGACCTTGCGCGACCGAGACACGACCGTGCAGGAACGGGTGAAGAGCGCTGAACTGGTGTCGATCATCGCTGAGCGGCTGGCGGTATAGTCCCGTAGGCATCGAGCTTTTGATGACGCGGAGCCTTCGTCCTGATTACGGAGGTTCCGTGTTCCTTATTTTCCCCTGCCGCAGCCGGGTTACCCTCACTTTTCCCCGCAGGGTGCGGGGTCGGCTAACAATCCATATGTATCCGTATAAATCCGAACAAGAGCAGCGTATATAATCCCGTGTTGTTCGGGATAAAAGCTATTTGACTTTTATGCGGTTTCTATATAAACCAGATGAAACAAGCACCCTTATGGAAGGACCTGTACAGCGGTTGATGTTACTGCGGCAGGTTGTCGACCGCGATCGCCGCGTCGTTGCTGAGGACGTCGGCGTAGATCTGCGTCGTCTGGATGGAGCTGTGGCCGAGTTGCTTCTGCACAAGACGGATGTTGTACTTGGAGGCATGATAGAGGAGGGAGGCGTAGGTGTGGCGGCAGGAGTGGATCGAGAAGCGGCTGGGGATGCCGACCGCGGCCGCGTTCGCCTTGAAGATTCGGTAGACCGCGGTGCGAGTGAGTGCCTTCCCTGAGCGGGGAGAAATGAACAGGGGGGCCCGTCCGGAGGTTGATTCGCCGTTCTCACTCTTCCAGGCGATGAACTCCTCCAGGTGATCGCGCAACGCCCTTCCGATCTTCACGCCCCGCTTCTTGTTCCCCTTTCCGTTTCTCACTATCAGGGAGGCGCTCCCATTGTCGAGGATGACATCGCGGATTCGCAGATCGCAGATCTCCGATACGCGCAGGCCCGCATCGAGTGCCACGTGCAGGATCGCCCAATCGCGCACTGGGTTGCGGCGGCCGTCATCCTTGGCGTTCTTTGCCATTTCGCGGCAGTGCTCCTTCAGCGCCAGCACCTGCTCCGGTGACATAAAGTCTTCCTGAGTGATCTCGAGCGCCATCTCCCCCTCCTTTATTGAGATGAAGGTAGCAGAGGAGGCGATGGATCACTCAGACATTTGTCGCAACAAAAGGGCACTTTTGTTGCGATATCACGAATAGGGGCACAAAATGCCCTGTTTTAGCGTGCTACAGCAATTAGGTCAACAAGTGTCATGCCGCGCTCCCTGCGCTCTGGGCTATGTGCAAGGTGGATGTGCGTGAGAGAGGCCATTTACGGGGCTCTCATTCGATCTCGTATCTTTCGACGATCTTCTTCTCCTCGCCGATGACCTCACCCACGACCTCCACATACGGAGACAGACCTGAATGAGTCAGCTTCTCCCGCAGCAGCGTGTCCAGTTGGAAGATACCGGCCGAGTTTGACATGCGCACGTGGATGCGGACGGGCTTCTCCGCTCCGGCCATGATCTCCACCTTCTTTATCGCCATCGCCGACACGGCGTGGATCGATGCCGATCCACTCTTGAAGGGGATCCGCGCCCTCCCCGACTCCATGTCCAGCGCATCGGCCACCTTGACCGCGCCGGCCTCTATCGTCAGCGGTTGGATGTCGCGCCGGTGAGCGTGGATGGCGTGCAGGATTTCTCCCTCCAGTATCGTCAGCTCACGCACGGAATACAGCCCGTTGAGAAACTCTTCGATCAGGGCCGGAGCGAGGATGAGGGAGAGCTCCTCGTGGCGGTGGCGGTGGATGACGTGCCCGATGTCGTGCAGCGCCGCTGCCAGGCAGACGATCACCTCAGCATCGTCGTTGGTCAAGTGATGATCATGAACGACACTCGGCTCCACCCCTCCGGCGATGAGGAGGCGCAACAGCTTGATCGCGATGTTCGTCACGATCTTGATGTGCACCGGACCATGATCGTTGATGTGCATCCGGTCGATCGCGGTCACATTGGACGCCGCCCACAGCGTCGTGAGTCGTTCGGAGGCATCGACGCGCGCGATCACCTTCTCAAGCATCTCGTTACCGCGTATCGGTATATTAAGCCCCATCTATCTCACCCCGCAGCCTCTCCCACCAACTAGGGGATGTCGCTTCCTCTCTCCTCTCCGCCAGGCGCTCCTCGAGATAGGCGACCCGCTCTCGCAGGAACGACACCTCCTCTCGCAACAGAGCGATCATCTCCTTGCTTTCGTCCTGTTTCTGTTTGTTTGTTGATAAACCGGATGAAACCTGACTAGCTTCTACATCCGTCATATTGGCGCTTGTTCGCATAATACTACTCGCTTCCGTCATTGTTAGCCCACTATCGTGTAACTCCTGCAGCTGCCGCAGCAAAGTGAGCCCGCCATCGGCGATGAGGATCTGGTTGTTTGGGCCCCGTCGCAGATGCGGGTACAGGATGTCCTTGATCGCTTCAATCCTATTCCTTACCTGGTTATCCGTGGCAAGTCCGAGTGCCTTGCGAAGGTCGCTGATTGTGTTCATGCCCCCTCCTTCCCCCTACAATACATGATCTTGCTGCGCCAGCCAAGATCTCTGTCGTGATTGCCGCAAGCGCTCGCATCTGTTAGCCTTATCAGCACGATGAAAATCAAGCGCTTGGATGAGGCACTGGCACGGAAGATCGCTGCTGGAGAGGTTATCGAGCGGCCAGCATCCGTGGTCAAGGAGCTCGTTGAGAACGCACTCGACGCAAAAAGTGAGAGTATCTCCATCGATCTGGTGGACGGGGGGATCTCCTCGATCATCGTGCGCGACGACGGGGAGGGTATGACGAAAGATGACATCGCTCTCTGCGTGCAGAGGCACACGACGAGCAAGATCGCAGAGGAGGATGACCTGACGAGGATCGCGACCCTCGGCTTCCGAGGGGAGGCACTGGCGAGCATCGCCGCCGTCTGTCATCTGCGCATCGTCTCAAAGACAGTGGCGTGTGAAACAGCGCACGAACTGCGCGTATCCGCAGGGGAGGTTGGAGATGTCGTCCCGGCTGCCCGCGACGTGGGGACGACGGTTGAAGTGCGCGATCTCTTCTACAACCTGCCGGCCAGGTCCAGTTTCCTCACCTCGGCGCGCAGCGAGTTCTTCCACTGCAACCGGATCGTACACCGGCTGGCCCTCTGCTCGCCCAGCGTGGGTTTTGCCCTCACTCACGGGAATCGCGCGGTCTTCTCCGCTCCCCCTGTCTCAGATCTAAGGGACCGGATCGGCCAGCTCTACGGCCCAGAAATCGGCAGGCAGATGATCCCCATTTCAGAGGAGAGGGATGGGATGAGCGTGCGAGGGTACATCAGCTCGCCGGATGTGAAACGGGGAAACAGGCGTGATCAGATTATCTCGATAAACGGCAGGTCGGTCGATGATAGCGGACTGAGCTACATCCTGCAGAGCGCGTATCGAGGCATCCTCCGGCCGGGGGCCTTCCCGCTTGCGGTGATAGAGATTGGCGTTCCCTACCATGAGGTCGACGTGAACATCCATCCGAGAAAGCTGGAGGTGCGCCTCGCCTCGCGGCGTGCTGTGCAGGATCTGCTCGATCGCGCATTGAACAGGGCCCTCTCCTCCCGCTATGTCGTACCGACACTGTCAGGAAGCCCTGGCGATGTCGGGCAAGGGGGTGGGCACAGTGTTTCTTTCCACCCCAGTGAGCTAGTATCGCAGCCACAGCTCGATTTGCGCCAAGAGGCGAGTCTCCGCAGGCATGAGGTTGAGGCGCAAAAAGTGAGGGTCAGGGGGGACCGCCGTGTGATCGGCCAGCTGCAGCAGACCTACATCCTGGTGGAGACCCCGGACGGGCTGGAGATCGTCGACCAGCACATCGCCCACGAGCGAATCCTTTACGAGAAGCTCTCACGGGAAGTGCGCTCGGGGGATGTAGCTCAACAGCGGTTCCTCCTCCCAGTACGGGTCGAGCTTCCCTTCGAGAGCGCAGCAGCCCTGGCCGCCGGGAAGGAGACGCTGGCCAAGGTCGGAATCGACATCGATGACTTCGGGGGTGGCACATTCCTCGTTCGCGGTTACCCATCCATTCTAGTGAAGACGCAGGTTCAGCACGGATTCACGGAGCTGCTGGAGAAGGTGGTGGATGCGCTGGAACAGGGGACGAAACTGAAGGACGTTCTGTTCGACCACCTGATCGCTGAGCTTGCTTGCGGTGCGGCGATCAAGGCGGGGGATCGTCTATCCTTGAATGAACAGCAAGAACTCATCGATCGGCTGCTGACGATGGAAAACCCGTACACCTGCCCACACGGACGGCCGATCATCTTCTCAATCTCCCGCCATGACCTGGACCTGCGCTTCAAGCGCGCCTGAAGCTACGGGGTCACCACGCGCAGGGCGCTCGGCGCGACACTGACGGAGAATCCACCCTTGGGAAGCCTGTACGGCTCACCGTCGATGTGCGCTATCAGCTTGTCGCTCGAGGAGAGACTGACCTTCACGTCCTGATGATACGAGACGCGAGACAGCTTCAGGTGTTTCCCCTTCCTAGCCTGTGGGAGTCTGATCAGCCGCTCAAGCACAGGGAAGTCACCGATTGCGGCGACATCTATCTTGCCGTCGTCGATCTGTGCGAGCGGAGCGAGCTTAAACCCGCCACCGCAGTACTTCCCGTTGGCAAAGCCAAGAGAGATGCACTCCTTCTCCTCGCTCCAATCGCTCCCCTCCAGCCTCACAGAGAAAGCCTTGAACTTGAACACTTCCTTCACAGCCGCGTACAGGTAGGCGACTGCCCCCCGCATCCGCTCCATCTTCAGAACATCCTGGGCCACCTGCGCATCGATACCGATACCGAGCCCGTTAACGAAGTACCTTTGATCGTTTATCCGCCCCAGGTCAATGGAGCGCTCGCGGCCGTGCGCGAGCAGGCGGACCGCCTGTCGATAATCGCTGGGAATGCCGGTCATGCGGATGAAATCATTGCCCGTACCAGCGGGGATGACAGCAAGGATTGCCTCGGTTCCCACGACCCCGTTTGCCACCTCGTTCACCGTTCCGTCGCCGCCGACAGCGACAATGTGGGTGAATCCGGACTCGATCCCCATTCTGGCCACGTCCGTCGCCTCTTCCGGCTCATTGGTGTAATGCAGGTCGTACTCGATGCCGGACCTATCGAGCTCCTTCTTAATTGAGGGGAAGATCTCCTTGCAGCGTCCTTGCCCCGCGATTAAGTTAACGATCAAGAAGTATTTCGAGTTTTCCATGCGATAGATCGTACTGACATGGCGTTCGCGTTGTCAAGTAGCGCTGATTCACCCCGCACAGGACACGACTTCCAATCTATTGACTTTTGATTACGAAAGGCTATACTGGTTTTGTCTCTTCACTAGTAGAGAACAGTCGGCATGCGAAGTCGGGATGTCCCTGCTCAAGGCTCTCGACGCAGGAAAATGCGTAAAGGAGGCATCAGTGAGGAAAACAGTTAGTCTGGTCGTGCTGTTACTGTTGGTATTGGGGGCGGTCGGCCTTGCGCAGACCGCTGTCACGCCGCGCGCAGCGGGTGAAAGTGTGTTCCTGTTCGACAACGCTACTGGAGCCACAATCACAAAACTGGGAATCGTTTTCGATAAGACGGTGACGTTCACGAAGAGCGATGTCATAGCCATAGGTGGCGATGCTGCTACCCTCGTGGCGATCTCGAACAACTTCGCCTTTATCGATGTCGTTGTTGTCCCTGGCGGCACACTGCAAGTTACGCTCTCTGGTGACGGAGCGGACGCCGTGGTGACAAGCGCCTTCTGGTTCGAGTAGTTAGCCTACCACAAAAACCCGATCCGCAACAAACAGGGTTATGGGAAATGAGATTTTAACAGG
>JAGGSM010000119.1 GCA_021159105.1 Candidatus Bipolaricaulota bacterium | reverse complement strand
CTTCCTTGCCATTGCTACCTCCTGTAGGTTTGTTTACTACGATTATGCCTTGGAGCATCGAAGAGTAGACATGGATCCTTCTTGAGTGAACAGGGATGCGGGCTAAGTCCGAGGATTTGCACAGGATCCCCGGATGGTTGTTCGCTGCGGAGGCGGGATGGGTCACTCGTGCGCTTTCCTCTCCGCATCCCTACGTCGCAGGTTCTCGCGATCCTCGCCCGTTCGGCAGGATTCGCGCTAAGTACTCACCGGTGTAAGATCCCTCGATTCCTGCCACATCCTCCGGTGTCCCGGTGGCGATCACCTCGCCGCCCCCGTCCCCACCCTCCGGGCCCAAGTCGATGATCCAATCGGCGGTCTTGATCACGTCCAGGTTGTGTTCGATGACGACGACGGTGTTTCCCGCATCGACCAGGCGATGGAGGACCTCCAGGAGCTTCCCCACGTCGGCCGAGTGCAGCCCGGTCGTCGGCTCATCGAGGATGTACAGCGTCTTGCCGGTTGAACGCTTCGATAGCTCCTTGGCAAGCTTGATCCGCTGCGCCTCCCCTCCGGAGAGCTGCGGGGCAGGCTGGCCGAGCTCGATGTAGGAAAGGCCTACGTCGTACAGCGTCTGCAGCTTGTTGCGCACGCGGGGAATGTTGTAGAAGAAGCTGAGCGCCTCCTCGACGGACATAGCGAGGACCTCGGCGATCGACTTTCCCTTGTACTTGATCTGAAGCGTCTCCCGGTTGTAGCGCGTCCCCTTGCACACCTCGCACGGTACGTAGATGTCCGGGAGGAAGTGCATCTCGATCTTCTCCTGCCCCTGTCCCTGGCAGGCCTCGCAGCGTCCCCCCTTGACGTTGAAGCTGAACCTACCAGCAGAGTACCCCCGCAGGCGCGCGTCCGGAGTGCGGGCGAAGAGCGAACGGATGTCGTCGAACAGCTTAGTGTACGTCGCAGCGTTGGAGCGGGGGGTGCGCCCGATCGGTGACTGGTCAATCTCGATTACCTTGTCGATATGCTCGATCCCCATGATCTTGTCGTGGTCACCCGGTCGCCGCGTCGCCAGGTAGAGCTGCTGGGCGACGCCGCGGTAGAGGACGTCCTCAACCAACGAGCTCTTCCCGGATCCGGAGACCCCGGTGACGCAGACGAACTTCCCGAGCGGGATCTCGACGTCGATGTCTTTTAAGTTGTGCTCGCGTGCGCCGATCACGCGGATCAGCTTTCCGTTCCCCTTCCGTCGCTTCTCGGGGATGGGGATGAATCGCGTGCCGGCCAGGTACTGCCCGGTGATCGAATCCGGATTGGCCGCGATCTCCTCCGGCGTGCCCGCGGCGACGATCTCTCCCCCGTGCGAGCCGGCCCCCGGCCCGAGGTCGACGATGTAGTCGCTCTCGCGCATCGTCTCCTCGTCGTGCTCGACCACGATCACCGTGTTCCCCAGGTCGCGCAGGCCCTTGAGCGTGGCCAGCAATCGCCGGTTGTCACGCTGATGCAGCCCGATCGATGGCTCGTCGAGGACGTACAACACGCCTGTCAATTGGCTTCCGATCTGCGTCGCCAGGCGTATGCGCTGCGCCTCTCCGCCGGCGAGTGTCCCCGCCTGCCTGTTGAGGGTGAGGTAGCTGAGGCCGACCGAGACCATGAACCCCAGCCTCGCCTTGATCTCCTTTAGGATCTGAGCGGCGATCATCTCCTCCCTCTTGGTGAGGGACAAGTTCTCGAAGAAAGTGAGCGCACTCTTGATGGACAGGGTCGTCACCTCGTGGATGTTCAGCCCATTGATCGTTACCGCTAGCACCTCCGGCTTGAGGCGTGCGCCCCCACAGACCGGGCAGGGAAGGGTGGCCATGAACTGCTCTAAATCGCCGCGCCACTGATCCGATGTCGTCTCGCGATACCAGCGCTCCAGGGTCGGCACGACCCCTTTGAACGTCCGCGAGTAGTCTCTCCTATGTCCCTTGGTCGAGGTATACTCAAACTTGATCTTCTCGCGACCAGATCCGTACAGGATGATGTCGAGCTTCTCCTGTGAGAGCTCGCCGAGCGGCTTGTGCGGATCGATGTCGAACGCCTCAGCCAGTCCGAGCATCTGCGACTCGAACCAGCGCCCCTTGGAATTGGCCCATGGGAGGAGCCCTCCGTCGAGGAGGCCGCGGCGCGGGTCGATTATCAGGTCGGGATCGATCTTCTTGCTGTACCCCAGGCCGCTGCACTCCGGGCAAGCACCGTACGGATTGTTGAACGAGAACATGCGCGGTGACAGCTCCTCGTAGCTCACGCCGCAGTGGATGCAGGCGTAGTGCTCGCTGTACATGTGCTCCTGTCCATCGTCGGTGAGGACGATGATGATTCCCCCGCCGTGCTTCAACGCCGTCTCCACGGAGTCAGCGATGCGCGCTCGCTTGCGCGGCTCGACCACCACGCGGTCGACTACGATCTCGATCGTATGCTTGCGCTGCTTGACGAGCTCGATCTCCTCGTACAGGGTGCGCACAACGCCATCGACGCGCACGCGGGTGAACCCCTCCTGCCTTATCTCCTCGAACGTCTTCTTGTACTCCCCCTTGCGGCCGCGCACGATCGGGGCGAGGATCTGCACGTTCGACCCACGCGGGAGGGACATGATCACATCGATGATCTGCTGAGCCGATTGCTGCGTGATCGGCCGGCCGCACTTTGGGCAGTGCGGGTGCCCGATGCGCGCGTAGAGCAGGCGCAGGTAATCGTAAATCTCGGTGACCGTGCCGACGGTCGAGCGCGGGTTGTGGCTGCGCGTCTTCTGATCAATGGAGATGGCAGGTGAAAGCCCCTCGATGAAGTCAACATCAGGCTTTTCCATCTGGCCGAGGAACTGGCGTGCGTAGGCCGACAGGGACTCCACGTAGCGGCGCTGCCCCTCCGCGTAGATCGTGTCAAAGGCGAGTGAGCTCTTCCCCGACCCGGAGATCCCGGTGATGACGACCAACTTCTCTCGCGGTATCTCCACATCGATGTTCTTCAGGTTGTGCTCGCGCGCCCCCTTCACCCGCAGCATGCTCATAGCTTCTTCCTCAAGCGCCTTATCTCATCGCGCAATGTCGCCGCATGTTCGAACTCCAAGTTGTCAGCGGCCCGCTGCATCTCTGTCTTCAACCTCTCAATCGTCTGCAGAATCTCCGAAGGCGAGATTTGCTGTAGCTCATCTTGCGTTGGCACTGCCGATCGCGGCACTGCCGCCTGTGGTGCGTTTATCGCCTGGGCGATATCGGCGATGTTTCGCTCGATCGTCTTTGGGGTGATCCCGTGCTCCTCGTTGTAGGCGATCTGGATCTTCCTGCGCCGGTTGGTCTCATCGATCGCGTAGCGGATGGAGTCGGTCATCACATCGGCGTACAGGATCACCTTCCCTCGCACGTTCCTCGCCGCCCGCCCGATCGTCTGGATGAGCGACGTGCCGGAGCGGAGGAACCCCTCCTTATCGGCATCGAGGATCGCCACGAGCGACACCTCCGGCAGATCGAGCCCCTCGCGCAGGAGGTTGATCCCCACGAGGACGTCGAACTTGCCGAGGCGGAGGTCGCGCAGGATCTCGATCCGTTCGAGCGTATCGATCTCCGAGTGCAGGTAGCGCGCCCGCACGCCGAGGTCGACGAGGTACTCCGTCAGATCCTCGGCCATTCGCTTGGTGAGGGTGGTGACGAGGACCCGCTCACTCCGCTCGACCACGATCCGCACCTGCTCGATCAGGTGATCGACCTGCCCGGTCACTGGATGGATCACCAGTTCCGGATCGACGAGGCCGGTGGGGCGGATGATCTGCTCGATCACGCGCTTGGAGTGGCTCAGCTCGTACGGACCAGGTGTCGCCGAGGTGAAGATCACCTGGTTCAATCGCTCCTCGAACTCGGGGAACATCAGCGGGCGGTTGTCGAGCGCCGAGGGGAGGCGGAAGCCGTAGTCGACTAGCGTTAGCTTGCGCGAGCGGTCCCCGTTGTACATCCCGCGCACCTGCGGGATCGTCTGGTGCGATTCATCGATCACCATCAGAAAGTCGGATGGGAAGTAGTCGATCAGCACCGATGGCGGCTGGCCGGGGGAGCGGCCATCTAGGTGACGTGAGTAGTTCTCGATCCCCGAGCAATAGCCCATCTCCTGCATCATCTCCAGGTCGTAGCGGGTGCGTTGACCGAGGCGCTGTGCCTCGAGCAGCTTCCCCTCCGCCTTCAGCTCCTCCAACCGCTCCTCCAGCTCCTCCTCGATCGCCTCTGTGGCGTGCTGCATCCTCTCGCTCGGGGTGATGAAGTGCGATGCCGGGTAGATCGTGATCTCCTCTTCCTCGCGCTTCGGGTGTCCGCTGATCGGATCGAGGATGATGATTCGCTCGACCTCATCGCCGAAGAACTCGATACGCACGATGTCCTCCTGATAGGCGGGGATGATCTCCAGCGTATCGCCACGGGCGCGGAAAGTCCCTCGCTCGAAGCCGATCTCGTTTCTCGTGTACTGCAAGCCGACCAGCCTGCGCATCACATCGTCCCGTTCGTGCACGCTCCCTCGATCGAGGGTGATCGACATATCGCGGTAGTTCGCCGGCGAGCCGAGGCCGTAGATGCAGGAGACGGAGGCGACGATGATCACATCCCGCCGCTCGAACAGCGCTGAGGTGGCGGCGTGTCGCATGCGGTCGATCTCATCGTTGATCGAGGAGTCCTTCTCGATGTAGGTGTCGGTCTGCGGGATGTACGCCTCTGGCTGGTAGTAGTCGTAGTAGGAGACGAAGTAGTGGACGGCGTTCTCCGGGAACAGCTCCCGAAACTCGTTCGTCAACTGTGCGACGAGGGTCTTGTTGTGTGCCATGACGAGCGTCGGGCGCTGCACGTTCTGGATCACGTTGGCGATGGTGAACGTCTTCCCCGTTCCCGTTGCACCGAGGAGCGTCTGGAACTTCTCCCCAGCGAGGATCCCTTCCGTCAACTGCTCGATCGCCTGCGGTTGATCCCCCTGCGGCTTCATATGCTGGGCAATGCGAAACCCCGCTCTCTCTCCCACCTTTAGCGTCTGCATCCTAGTGTACATGGTAGCCGTTATCTACGAGCCGATCAACAGCTTTGACATCTCTCATCCTTGAAAAAGAGCGGAATATGAAGCACGATCATCCCAAATTTGGAATGAAACGGAGGCTTCACGTGAAAAAGGCATCGCTGTTGTTCCTGGTTGGATTAACACTCACTTCGCTATTTGCACTCGTTGCACTGGCTCAAGGGGAGTCTACCCCCACGAGCACACAGACAGAGTCTGTCAAGATCGCCGCCGTTGTAAACGGTGAACAGATCACAATGGAGACCCTGGAGGGTGCTGCTGGGATATCTCAGATCTTCCAGACGCTCTTCTCTCAGCTTCCACAGGCGTTCGGACAGACGCTCCTGTCGACCCCAGAGGGGAAGGCGTTCCTCGATCGGTATCAGCGGGACGTGCTCGACAGGATTATCGATAGCCGCCTCATGGTACAGCAGGCGAAGGCCCTGGGGATGAAGGCGGATGAGTCCAAGGTCACAGATCAGGTGGCTTCACACCTAGACCAGGTGCTGCAGCAGAACCAGATGACGATGGACCAGATAGATTCCGCCCTCAAGCAGCAGGGTTCATCCCTGGAGGACTACAAAACGCGCCTCGCGCAGAGCTACCGGGAGCAGCTGATGGTGCAGGCACTGCAGGAATCCGTCACTGCGGATGTAACGGTGAGCGATGATGACGTGCAGGCGTACTACGACGCGCATCAGGCGGACTACACGAATGATGACGGTACTGTGAAGCCGCTGTCCGATGTCTCTGCCAGCATCCACGACAACCTGCTGAACAAGGCAAAGGGGGATCGGTGGAACAGCTGGTTCGATGGTGTGAAGGCTGCAGCGGATATACAGATCCTGTTTTAGCACTACACCGAAGAGGGCTCTGGGATGAAGATGGGACTGTTCCTCTTGTATTCCTCTGTTTTGGGGATAGGATCGGCGCTTGTCGGGCTGGTGGTCGGGTTCATGATCGCCCGCCCCACCTCGGCGGTGGCGTCGATCCTCATCGTCATCGGCCTCGCTCTTCTCACCCTGGCGATCCTCATCGCGCGCAGGTATCGCCGCAAGAGCCGTCATGTAGAGACCTACCCATCAACGATGAGGTAACCGCTCCGTTGTGCCTTGCAGTGTTCTGTCAGGAGCTGGGCGAACCTCTCTGCCCAAGTGGATAGATCGTCCTGATCCGCGTCGGCGGGGGCGTAGAGGACAGCGATGACGTTCCTGGTTCTCTCGTTGATCTTTGTTATCATCGCGTCCTTCACTGGGTTTCCGCACGGCTGCCAGCCCGAACCGTGCCTGCGGCAGATGAGGAGCAGATCCTGCAGGTC
>JAGGSM010000242.1 GCA_021159105.1 Candidatus Bipolaricaulota bacterium | reverse complement strand
CCAAGGTGAGCCCCTACCTGCGTCCGCTGTACGATGCGATCTTCGACATGATCCCTGCGACGGAGTTCGAGAAGCTGACCGAGCACGGGCGGATCGAGATGGCCCCGCTGGCGTTCATGCGCGGGCGTACGCTGAACAACAGCTTCGTCATCCTCGACGAGGCGCAGAACACGACCTCCATCCAGATGAAGATGTTCCTGACTCGCCTTGGGTTCAACTCCAAGGCGGTGATCACCGGGGACATCACCCAGGTCGACCTCGAGGACGGAGTATCCGGTCTGGCGAGCGTGCATGCCATCCTGAACGGGGTGCGCGGTATCTCGTTCGTCAACCTGAAGAAAGCCGATGTCGTCCGCCACCCCCTCGTGGCGCGGATCATCGAGGCCTACGAGCAGGACGAACTGCGCCGTGTACGCGCGCGAAACGCGCAACAGGACACATCCCACAGCGAAGGCTGACACGCTTCACAGAATCGCCACAATTTTGCAGCCGCTCCTCCATCTATGCCAGGTAGCATGTCGGTAAATCGATGAAGGAGGTTCATCATGAAAAGAGCAAGACTGACACTAGTAGTTGCAATCGCCGTAGGCCTGTTCGCTGCGATTCCGGCGATCGCTCAGACTACGGGAGCGCCAGGTGCGAACGAATTGGCGATCGCGATCACGATCAACAAGCTGGATCTCACTCCGACACAGATGCAGCAGGTGCACGACATCCTCGCAGGTGTCCTTGCAGAAGCGAACGGACTGAAGGAGAAGAAGGACGCGTTCACGCAGGACATGATCAACTTCACCGGAAGTTCCTCCGACCTGGAGACGGCGCTTACAAACTTCAAGTCTCAGATGAAGGATCAGACGGAGGCGTTCCACACAAATGTGAAGCAGGCGCTGGATCAGCTCAAGGGAATCCTGACAATTGAGCAGGGCGAGATACTGCGTGGCGCGTTCTTGAAGGGCGCAAACTTCGGGCTTGAGGGGAAACTTCCCGTCGGCAAGGGACCGCGCTCGCCTGGGATGAAGCCGGGAGATCAGGGAGCATCCCCAAATCAGAACTGGATGGGCCATGGGCGACAGGGCCAGCAGGGGGACGATGCGCACTCTCAGGGAAACATGCCCGCGTGGATGGAGCAGATGAAGGCTGAGCATCCCGAGCTTGCTGATCGCATGGCACAGCGCTGGGGCAACATGGACCAGCAGCAGGACCAATCGGCAGCAGGGCGGCCGTTCGCTCGCTTCCAAGCAGCACGGGGTGGAAAGCCAGAATTCGATAGGTTTGGAGACGGCAAGCTTCTCGATACGCTGCAGAAGATCGTCGATATACTTGAAGTGAAGCTTCAATACGTACAGTAACAGACAACAACGCTAGAACACATCGGCGATCCACCGCGCTTATGCGCGGTGGATCGCTGGTATCACTCCTTTCAGCTACATCTTGGCACTGCTTACTTTGCTGAATATTGATTTCTTGCTTGACTTGCCCCTCTTGGCGCCAGGCTGGCCGCAAGTAGCGCGGTAGTGACCAACCTCCGCCGCTCGCGGACCTAAATCTCGAGTCCAAGTCAGGCTAGGGACTTGTCGACATATCAGCCTCCAACAGATAGAGATCGATTTCCCCAGGCATGGGAGCAGTGATCTGTACCTCCTTGTCATGATAGGAGATAGTGGGGTCCTCGGCGTCTGGTCCTGTGTAATGGATGATACTTGTCTCATCCGCAACCTCGGTGCGCACAAACACGAGACCCAGGCTATAGCCATCGAACACCACGTCTACCTGCCCCTCCATGCTCGGATCAGCCGTGAGCTGCCGCGGCTCGGAAGACGTGTCGTCAATTGGGTCGTATATCGAGGTGAATAGATCTGGTCCTTGATCACCGAACCCTTCCCACACCACGGCAATCCGGCCGTCCCGCGCCTGAGCAGCGCAGAAATCGAACATCGATTGATCGTCGAGCACTGCCTTTTCGCTACCCCAGCCTGCAGGGTCGAAGTGGCGAGCGTGTAGTTTCCCAACCTTGCCTCCACCCTCGCCATCCCTAACGCGCACCCAGAGGAGGATGGCCCTTCCCCAGCCATCGGCGAACAACAAGGGTGATTCATCGTCGGAGTCGTTCTGAGTCAACCGCTGCTGGTCCTCCCAGCTTGTGCCGTTCCAAATGGCGGAGAAAAGCTCCTCATCGTTCGGGGTTGCCAGGTCTCCGTCCATGTCTTGCACCCATACGTATAGAAACTTGTTGCCAAGATCGACGAACGCGCGCATGAACGCGGTGTCGTTCTCGCGAAGAAGCTGCGGTGTGGTGAATGACCTACCATCCCAGCGGGATATGTAGAGCGTGTCCGGAGCGCTGGCATCGGGGAATATCTCTCCGTGCGTGTTTGCCGTCCAGATAACTCCGGTGATTCCCTGCGGACCAGAGAGAAGATTTGGAGAATGGTCGGGCAAATCGTTCTTGGTGAGCCGTGTCGGTGCGCTCCAGGCCTTTGTGCGGCGATCGTAGCGAGACCAGGAGATCTCCAGCCCGGAGAAGAGGGCAAGGGAAAGGTCCTGGACCGACTTCGGGGGGGCAGGTGGGGAGACGTGTTGGACCCATACCGCAATCGGCGCGCCCGCAGGATCCATGGCAAGGTCAACTTGGGAGTCGGGAAGTAGGTTGTGCGTTACCTCTTGAGGCGAGCCCAGAGCAGTTGGCATTGCACCTAAGGAACACGTGATCTCACGTCCCAATGGATAGGGCTTGCTTATGTCGTCCGTGGTCCAGGCGGCCAGGGTGAGCCCGAGGTCGCGCGCTAGCTTAGGTTGAGCGTGGGGAAACACGTTCTCCACCAGCAAAAACTGCGTTGTGTTCAGTTTTTCCAGTTTCTCTTCCTTGCCGCGGAAGGTGGAGTAGGAGAGACCAGCATAGGGACGTTCGGGGAAGGTCCAATCGGTCTCGACAGTTGTTGCAAAGCCGCGTGGCGGCGAGAGAATGCGACAATCAAACGGGAAGGAGAATTCCTTGGAAGCGCTGAACAGCCACAGATCAACCTCGATGTTCACTCCCACCTCGCCGGAGGCGATCAGGGAGTGGAAGTCCAGGAAACCAAGTTCGCTTCCTGGCGCAACGAAGTTCGCGGTGAGCGTTCCTCCCCCAAAAACGGTCAGGGAAGCAATGGACACGCTCAGAGTCAGGCTTGCCTGCAGACCGCCAGAGAGCCGCGCGCTTCCGCTGCAGTCGATCCCGGGTAGACATACGCCAGGGTCGGCCGAGGCAAATGAGATATCACCAGCCACTCCCAGCGACAGTCCCACTCCCAGTTCCGCGCGCCGACACAGCCAGCGCACCCCCCGCCCGATGATCGGGATGCGGCAGGCTGCCCGCAAGGGAGTAAACGTGTCGCACAGGTCGAAGCTCTTGGCCACGGACCCGTTCAGTCCTAACGAGAAGGTGCCGGCGGTGAGGACGATTGGCGGCCCAATGTTGAGTGTTCCCTTTCCCTCGGCACCACCACTGAAGCCAAACGTCCAATCGCCGCTCGATTTCTCGAACCCAGCGTGGCCCTCACCGGATAGTGATCCTGGTCCGAGCGAGTTTAGGGAAAGGCCAGTCTGTGAGCCTGCTGTAAACGAGTACTTGCCCCCGATGATTGGTACCCAATCGGGAATATTGTAAGAGACGTCGATCGGAATATTGGGGAAAGCAAACGACGCGGTGTAGTCGATGGTGTTCCCGCGCGGAGTGGGTGCCAAGGGACTCATCCACGCTAGCCAACTTGGTACCGGTGCTACCGGGATCGTCAACGGCGGAGAGGGATAAGGATCGGAGCTGACTCGCTGGCCATTAGGGTCGCGGGCGATGGCGATTGCTTGGAGCGTGTTTGTCTGCGGCCATAGGTGCAGACTGCCCATGTCCTGTATGTAGGTGGCGGCGTTGCCGATTACCTGGCCTGGCTTGCTCTCCCCATTCAGGATGAACAGCACGCTTTCCAGGGTGTTCCCGTTTGGATCGACAGTGGCGGTAAATGTATTGTCCACCGGCACCCCGCCGACGAAGACACGGATGTAGCGCTGAGAAAGGGCAGTGACTACTGGTTTGTTGGTCACCTCTACCGCTTGTGTCGTCTGCCTCTGCTTGTCTCCCAGGGTGGTGGTAACGGTAACTGTGTATTTCCCGGTTTTAGTGTACGTATGGGTGACCTTCTTCCCCCTGGCGGTTGTTCCATCGCCGAAATTGAAGCGGTAGCGGAGATCGAGCGGAGCGTATGCACTACAAGAAGCGCTTCCTCCTCCCGGGGTGACTACTGCACATTTCGATGGTTCCTCTACCTGCGCTTGGGCAATGATGGTCAGCGGCTTCTTCACCCCTACCACCCACGTTCCATCCGCCTTGATCCTGAGCAATGCCTGTTCCTCTTCCGGAGAAACGGGCTTGACGATCTTGGGGTCATCCACCAGCTTGTACGCTGCCACCGCTTTGCCTTCCCAAGAGTTGTTTGCCTCGCTCAGTTCTTCTACAGCGTTTCCCGGGTCAATCACCATCTGGAAGGACGGAAGATGATCACCGCTCAGGCTTATCGGAACAGAGGCTTCGATCTCCCAGTACTGAGGCACCCCCGCAGGAGGAACGACGAAGGTTGAATCCACTACCACTGGGAGACTGACCGGGCGATCCTCCAGAATCAGATGTACAACGGGCTTGGGAGCAGGTTTCTGCCCGCCGTTTACCACCTTCGCTTCTACTAGCACGGTGGCAGTTAACGGGAGCTTGGTCGGCGGTATACCGATAAAACCTTCACCCTGTGGGTACAGCCGCTCATCGTGCGGGCAGTACGCGTCTTCGCTGTCAGCCGGAGCCAGCAACAAACACGGCGCTCCGCCAACAAACGCGTAGTCCGGTTTCTTCTCCTCTGCCCCTGCTGTGGGGATTTTCCCGCCCGTGGGAACGGTTTCTTCCTGGGGAACGAGACAGATGTCCCCGAGATCGTAGCTCTCGAGTCCCATGATGGAGAACCTACTGAACTCGGTTACATCCTTCTCCTCATACCCTGAGACGAACAGGCTGAATCCCGCATCGGTCTTTGCCAGTTGAAATGGCAGGTTGGGTAGCGGGCTTCCATCTTCGCATTTGGCCAGGCGACCGGCCACCGTCGTGGTCGGAGACAGCGCCAGCTTGAACTTGCCCTCTTCATCGGTCGTTCCGGGGACTGCCCCGCCCGGTGCCTGCGTTGTTGGAGGAAACAGAGGAAACGGGATCGTGATCCCGGGCGTGGTGGGGGTCTCCCCTGGCGGAGGGGCCTCTCCACCTGAGCCGCTGTGTCCAGTGAGGTAGACGGTGGTCGTCTTCTCCTGCACCGGATACCCGCCCTGCGCGGTGATGGTGAAGCTTCCTGTGTAGTCACCGGCCACAGTCGGAGTGAATGTGACGCCGAAGGTGATCGCTTGTCCGGGGGCGAGGGTGAATGAACCGCTCGGTGCGTCCTGAAGCCCGAACGGCGGACTGGGCGGATAGATCGTCACCGTCGCCGATGTCTCGCTGGTCTCTAGGATCTTGAATGTGTAACTGGCGGTCCCAGTCTGCCCGACGGGGACGCCTCCAAAATCGATGCTATCGGTCTCCTGTGCCAGCCCAATGCAGCAGATGGCGATAAGGACCAGCCCCAATGCCAACACTCCGATATACCTCTTCCAAGCCGCCATGGCGACCACCTCCTATCGGAATTGGTATCTTATAGACACAAGCGAGTGCAGCATATCAAATGGGCATCATTACCGTCTTTTCATCATATACCTGTGCTTTCGGCGTGTCAAGTCCATGATCTCGTCACGGCCGCTGGCTCCATTGCGCCTTGCCATATCACTGCGTGATTGTCATCATAGAAACGAGTTAGCTATCGACGAGGAGGAAAGATGAGTACTGTATTCGTGCTGCTGGTCGCCGTGTGGATTTCCCTCACGCAGAGCTTCACTGCTGTTGGTATCTCAGTAGGAGTCATCGGGGCAGCTGGGATTACGCTCCTTCAGCACCACCTTTTCCCATCGATCCACGTCCCATCCCTAGGAATGATCCTGAGCCGTGCTCACCTTGTACTCCTCTTTGTTGTGGTTTTGCTTTGGCGATTTGTATCGTCGACCCTGTACACCTGCTGGCTCATACTGACTGGCAGAGAAGAAGGGAGGATCGTTGCCCTGCCCGTACGCATTGAGGATCCTATCGGCAAGTTTGTCCTTCTCAACTCGATAACGTTCACGCCGTCCACGATCTCTCTTCTGCTGGAGGATGATGTGCTCTACGTGCATTGGCTGCGTGCACACGGGCATAAGGGCGATTGGCGAGCGATCAAGGAGTCGCTGGAACGGAGGCTTCTGCCTATTTTCTGTGGAGGAA
This sequence comes from Candidatus Bipolaricaulota bacterium, assembly GCA_021159105.1. Lineage (GTDB taxonomy): Bacteria > Bipolaricaulota > Bipolaricaulia > UBA7950 > UBA9294 > M55B144. The sequence continues at coordinate 21 of JAGGSM010000242.1, read as the reverse complement.
AGAATGTTGATCGCTGAGTCT
>JAGGSM010000207.1 GCA_021159105.1 Candidatus Bipolaricaulota bacterium | reverse complement strand
TCCTCGCGCAGCCAACCGAGCTCCTCCATGTAGTCGACCGGGCGAGCGCCAAAGCTCTGCAGGCAGAACTCTTCCTCGTCGATCGTCTCGGCGAGGTGCGTGTGCAGAAGCACGTTGTACTCATCGGCGAGCTTCGTCGATTGGCGCATCAGATCCGCGGTCACTGAGAACGGCGAGCAGGGGGCGAGGGCCACGCGCAACATGGAGAAACGGCTCGGATCGTGGTAGCGCTCGATGACCCGCTGGCAATCCTTGATTATCTCATCCTCGCTCTGCACGACGCTGTCGGGCGGGAGGCCGCCGTCCTTCTTTGATAGCGACATCGAGCCGCGGCACGGATGGAAACGGATCCCGCTCATCATCCCACCCTCCACCTCGGCATCAAAGATCCCCGGATGCCCTTTCGGGAAGAGGTAGAAGTGATCTGAGGTCGTCGTCGCACCGGAGAGGAGAAGCTCGCTGCAGCCGACCGCCGCGCTGATGCGCACCGCCTCTTCATCGATCCCCTTCCACTTCTCGTACAGGAAGACGAGCCAATCGAACAGTTTGCTCTCAGAGGCGCCGGGGACGTTGCGAAAGAGGGTCTGGTACAAGTGATGGTGCGTGTTAATGAAGCCGGGCAGGAGGATCTTTCCCCGTCCCTCGATGACGCGGTCCGCCTTCACAGTGGTCCCTTCATCGTAGACCCCGCTGATCGCGTTACCCTCTACTAGAACGCTTCCACCGCGGATCTCGCGGCCGTCCCCATCCATCGTCGCTACGAGATCGAAGTTGTGGTACAGTGTGCTCGCCATCTTTCTCACCCCAAGCTCAGATCAGCACCAGAAGCCGTCTCCAGGAAGGCAGCGAGGAGCGAGATCGCCGCTTCGAGGTCGTCCTGATGGGCCATCTCCACCACCGAATGCACGTAGCGCGAGGGGAGGGACAGGGTGATCGCCGCCGACCCGCAGCGCGCCCTCTGCATCGCCCCAGCATCGGTCCCGCCACGGGGCAGGATCTCCATCTGGTAGGGAATCTTCCGCTCCATCGCCAGCTTCTTCATCGCACTCACCAGCCCGACGTGCGAGATGGATGAGCTGTCCGCAATCTTTATCGCCACGCCGCTTCCGAGCTTAGTCACCTGCTGCGCGCCGGGGACGCCCGGCATGTCCACCGCCAGCGTCGTGTCCAGGGCGATGGCGATATCGGGATCGACGGCGAAACCGGACACCTGCGCGCCGCGCAGCCCTACCTCTTCCTGCGTCGTGCCGACGAAGTACAGATCGCAATCGATCTTCTTCGCCCGCCTGATCGCCTCGATCCCGATGTACAGCCCGGCGCGATCGTCGAGCGCCTTTCCGGAGATGATCTCCTCCCCTACGATGAAGTCCTGGCGCATCGTGACCATGTCGCCGATCGCGACAAGCTCGCGCACCCTCTCCTCTTTGAGCCCGAGATCGACGAACAGGTCCTTCATCTCAGGGAGCTTCTTGCGCTCCTCTTCAGTCATGATGTGGATCGGCTTTGCACCGATGCAACCGATCAGGTCGCCGGATTCGGTGTGCACCACCACCCGCTGCGAGATCAGCGTCTTGACATCGAACCCGCCAAGCGGGTGAATGCGCAGAAATCCTGTCTCCTTCTCGATGTAGCTGACGATAAACCCAATCTCGTCCATGTGGGCGGCGATCATCACCACCGGCCCATCCCCTGGAACGTGGCAGATGAGGTTCCCCAAGTGGTCCGTCTCAATCTTCTCCGCATGCTCCTTCAACGCCTCCGTGATGATCCCGCGGATCTCCGCCTCGCGTCCAGGGACGCCTGCCGCCTCGCTCAACCGCTTCAGAAGCTCCATGAATCCTCCTTGATTAGCACGAATCGGTACCAATACTGCGCTTGGTATGATACATACTGGCAAGGGATCAATACAAACTCAATCGCCTGTAGGGGGTGATTCCCCGCCCCTTGGGGCGGGGTAGTTCATTCTTCACTGCAGGCTTGTCCGGAACCTCCCCAAGAATGTATCATCCTGTCATGATTCCGTTGAGAGATTATCGCCCCAGTAGAACCTTTCCCGCGGTCACGGTCGCGCTGATCATCATCAACCTGCTTGTCTTTTCCTACCAACTGACGAAGAGCCCGCAGGAGACGCTGACGCTCGACGTGTCCGCGTGGCGAGCGCACAACCTGAGTTTTGCCGACCTGAAGCGACCGGTCTCCTACGTCCTGATCTCTCCGCGCGACGAGTTCACGTTCGCCTACGGGTTCATCCCAGGAGAGGTGTTCTCCGGTGTCGATCTTCCCCCCAAGATCGCTCTCCCGTTGTGGATCACGCTGTTCACCTCGATGTTCATGCACGGAGGGCTGCTGCACATCCTGGGAAACATGCTCTACCTGTGGATATTCGGGGATAACGTGGAGGACGCGATGGGGCACGGGAGGTTCCTCATCTTCTACCTGCTCTGTGGCCTCATTGCCACAGCAACGCAGAGCGTCCTCTCCCTGCACAGCGCGGTTCCGCAGATCGGGGCTTCCGGAGCGATCGCCGGTGTGCTCGCTGCCTACTTCATGCTCTACCCATACTCGCGCGTCCTCACTCTCATCCCCATCTTCTTCTTTGTCCGCTTGATCCCGATACCGGCAGTGATCCTCCTTGGGTTCTGGTTCCTGTTCCAGGTGATAAGCGGCGCCGGATCGGTCGGGGCATCGGGAGGAGGGGTCGCCTTCTTCGCCCACATCGGCGGATTCATCGCCGGAGGGTTCCTCGTCTTCGCCTTCCGCAAGCGCGGTGTCCCGGTGGTATTGTGGGAGGCGGTTCGGCGCAGGCGCTGGTGAGGCATGGGCATTGGTCGTTTAGCACTTCACATCGGATGACAAACCTGGTATCATGAGATATCCGTCTAGAGATCTATAAAGGGGTGATTAGTAATGAGAACAAGGGCCCTGCTGGGTATCGCCTGTCTGCTTGTCGCGTTGGTCGGTGTGCTAGGTGCTGCAGATGCCGTACTGACCGATCATGCGCCGATCGTCATCAGCAACAACTACGAGTTTACCGCCGAGAACGGCGTCATCTCCGGCTCAGGAACGTTCGACGATCCGTACATCATCGCTGGTTGGAATATCGATGCCGGCTACAGCCGCTACGGGATCAGTGTGCACCGCACGGACCGCTATTTCGTGATCAGCGACGTGAAGATAAGTGGGGCTTCGCAAGCGGGGATCTTCCTCAGCTATGTGGAGAACGCAACAGTGAAGGATTGCGATGTATCCGGCAACTGGATCGGTATCGTCCTCAACTTCGCATCGACCGACCTGATAAAGAACTGCAAGATTAGGTCCAACACCGATGGAATTCACCTCTACTTCTCGCACGACAACCAGATTCTCGGCAATGAACTGTCGGACAACGACACGGGCGTGTGGCTCGACGCATCCAATAACTGCGATATCGTCGGAAACCTGATCTCCTCAAACCACATGGGCGCATACCTAGATCTGGGAGCGCAAGGAAATCTCCTCGTCTCGAACGCATTCGTGGACAACCTACACAACGCTCACTCGGTCGACGTGAACATGTGGGATAAGGACGGACGCGGAAACTACTGGTCCGACTTCCAGGCGATCGACGCCACCAACGATGGGATCTGGGACTCCCCGTACGTGATACGCAGCGAGGGAGATCAGGACAACTTCCCGTTGGTCAACATGTGCCAGGGCACGCAGAGCAACAACTAGGAGCCAAGGAAGAAGTGTGAAGTATGTCGCGGCAGCGCTCCTCGTCGCCTGCGCCCTCATTTCGTGGCAGGGGCTGGGGGAGGAATTCCCGATCGTCGGCGCGCAAGCCCCGTCCTTCGATCTGCCTGATCTTGCGGGGATTCAGCATTCTCTGGACGAGTATCTGGGCAGTCCGATCGTCATCAACTTCTGGACGACATGGTGTGGGGCATGCAAGTACGAGTTTCCGGTCCTACAGAAGTTCGATCAGAAGTACTCAGATCAAGTACAGCTAGTTACAATCTGCGCTGGAAACTCCGAACAAGAGGCGCTGGAAACGCTGGAGGAGAAGGGGGCGAGCTTTCTCGTCCTCTACGACGAGAAAGAGACTGTCTCCATGGCCTACCAACCACCCCGGCCACATGACAAGAGGCGCATTGTCGCCTTCCCGTTCAGCGTGTTCCTGGATGAGAACGGTCTAGTGGTGTACGCTAGGATCGGAATATTCGTCGATCTCGACAAGATGGTCTCGCTGTTGCAGGACTCTGGTATCAGTTTGACTGAACCAATCGCAGCCCAGAGGGAAGGCAGGATGCGGGCAAGCGGAGAGTGATCGTTGCCGCGGGCAACAAGGAGTGTCGATTTGGCCGAGAAGATGTCGCAATTACTGCAAGGCGGTGTGCCGTACCCACTGATGCACGTCCTTATCAAGGACCTGCGCCCTGGGCTGCACATCTCTCAGTGCTTCCTCGCCAAACAGAAGACACAGCGGTCAACTCGCACCGGTGATGCGTACCTGGAGATCCTCCTAGGCGACAGATCGGGGACCATCCCAGCGCGGGCGTGGGCCGAGGCTACACAGCGGTTCGCCTCCCAGTTCGACGAAGGTGAGTTCGTGTTCGTGGAGGGCCGGACTGAGACCTATCGCAATAACCTGCAGATCATCGTGGAATCGATACGCCGTCTGGAAATCTACGAGCAGGAGAAGGGGAAGATCCCTGGGTTCGATCCCAGCCTGTTGGTCCCAGCGAGCGAACGGGACATCGATGAGATGTGGGATGAGTTGTCCTCGCTGATCGAGACGATCTCTCCAGATCCCCTGCGGGAGCTTACGCTCAAGCTCGTCAGCGAGAACGAGGAGGGGTTGCGCACCTACCCAGCAGCGGTGCAGTACCACCACGCCTACCTGGGAGGCCTCCTGGAACACACCCTGGAGGTGGCAGGTGGGGTGCACGACTACGCTGAGAACTGCTCCTCCCTCGATCCGGGGATGGTCACCGCTGGGGGAATCCTGCACGACATCGGGAAAGTGAAGGAGCTGGAGAAGCCGATCGCCCCGCGCTACAGCTTTCAGGGGCAGCTACTGGGACACCTTCTCCTCGGTCGGGACATGGTGCGCGAGGCGGCGAGGAGCATTTCGTGGGACAATCCACACATCCCTGATCTGCTGGAGCACATCATCATCTCCCATCACGGGGAGCTGGAGTTCGGCGCAGCGATCGTCCCCAAGACCGCCGAAGCGATCGCTGTGTACTACTTCGACAACCTCTCGGCACGGCTGAACATGATCAAGATGCACATCGCGCGCGATAACGAGGACGGGTTCTTCACCGATTGGCACAACCTGCTGCAGAGGAAATTCTTCAAGGGAGCGGGCACGGGGCAGTAACCCGGGGAGCGCGGCCAGAACTGGCTACTCCTTCCCCTGCAGGTGTGGAACCCCCATATTCAGTGCCGTTTCAGAGATGTTGAACGCATAATCCCGCACTCGCAGGAGGCTGCCGAAGATGACGGCCAGGCTGAGCGCGTTCTTCCCGGCATTGGAGATCTGCGCCTCTTCCTCCCACCCACGCGTCCGTTCCCGTTCACTTAGGGCGCTGTTCGCCGCAGCCAAATCAGGTTTGAGGAACGCCTCCACACTCTGTGATACGATCCTTCCCGCATCCTCCTGCAAGCGTTCGATGCGCGAAGCTGTCTTGGCATCGATCGGATCGCTCAACCCTGAGACAGCACGCGAGATGCGCACGGCATGGTCCCCAACTCGCTCCAGGACCTTGGCCACACCGTGGTACTCGTGGAACAACAAGCGGCTCATCCCGATCTCCTGTTCGAGGAGCAGGTCACGCAGGAGCAGCCCAAGCTCGCGCGACATCACCCTGGTCAGGCGATCGGCCTCGATGTCCCGCTCTACGACATCGTTTGCCAGCGTCTCGTCGCGAGAGAGGAAGGCCGCCACCGCATCTCCCAGCATCGCCCGCGTGATGGCGTATATCCGGCGTAGCGTGGCCTCGGCGGTGAAGTCGCGCATGCTGACCAAGCAGTGAAGGACGATGCTATCCTGAGACTCATCCATTATCTCCAGACCGACCAGGGACTGCGCCACCTGGCGGACAGCCCGCCGCTGCTGCGGAGAGATGCGTGTTCCGTTCGTCTCGATCACATCAAAGCCGGTCACGTAACAGGAGATGATCGCCCGCTCGATCCAGACTGCGTCCTTCCCCTGCAGAGAAAGAGAAACCTCCGCCCTCCCCCTGCAAGAAAAAGAGACCCTGTTCTCGGTCTTCAGGTCGTCCGGCATAAGGAGCAGGCTTCCCGTCGCGTTCTCAACGACCGTCACCCCCGAACCGCGATGAATCCCCACACCGATCGCCCACGCCTTGGGGAGGGTCACGAAGTAGGTCCCACCGCCGGTCACTTGCACACTTCTTCTGTTCATCATACCTCCCAATGAATAG
>JAGGSM010000019.1 GCA_021159105.1 Candidatus Bipolaricaulota bacterium | reverse complement strand
GATCGACAAGCGCAAGATCAAGGAGATGTACGAAGAGAAGTAACGCCATCGGTCGGAAGCACTCGGACTACTGAACCGATGATGGGGAGCGTGTACAGCAGGCGATAGACACGCTCCCCTTTTCTTACACGTTGCAAGTACTGCTTCGTCTCGGCGAATACTTCATCCTCCGATGATCTCCAGCGCTCAGCGTTCCCAGGCCCGGCGTTGTAGGCCATGAGTGCGGTATCGATGTCGCCGAAGCGATCCACGAGGTAACTAAGGTACCAGATTCCCAGGCGGATATTGACCTCCGAATCGTACAATTCCTGCCGTGAGTAGCCCTCGATCCCGATCGCTTGAGCGATCCATGCCCCGGTCTCGGGCATTATCTGCATCAATCCGATCGCCCCGGCAGGGGATACTGCATCGGAGCGAAAGTGGCTCTCGGCACGGATGAGACCGGCAATCAGATATGGGTCGAGTGAATACTTGCTGGCCCAGCGGTCGATCGCCGCTGAATGTGGAAAAGGATAGAAGACCTTCAACGACGCCAAGGCGGTGACAAACAGGAAGAGGAGCAACAATACCCATCCTGCGATCTTCCTCATCTGTGTTTGTCGGTTCATCATGGCCTATAATACCCTAATGGGAGGAGAGAACGAATGAAGAGACGCGGAGGGACAGAGACATGAAGGCTTTCTTGCGGCATCTTGGCGACACGTTTGTCAGTGGACTGCTAGCAATCTTCCCTGTCGGTGCACTGTTCTACATCCTGTGGTTCCTCTACCGTCTGATGGATGGCCTTGTCGGTAGACACACACCCTTTGGGCAGATGGTGCAAAACGCTCTTGGTCGCTGGATACCAGGCATGGGGATCTACATGATGCTGGTCCTCATCCTTATTGTGGGGTTCATTACGCGTAATTTCCTCGGCCGCACGCTACAGTACTACATGGACCGCTTGTTCTCATCTGTACCAGGAATCCGCAAGATGTACTCCACCCTAAAGCAGTTCTCTAACGCCCTCCTAAACCGTAACACAGCGGCATTCCACAGGGTAGTGATGTTCGAGTACCCTAAGGAGGGGATCAACATCATCGGCCTGGTGACGAACGAGAATCTGGGGAAACTGAACGATAAGACCAAGGAAGAGTCGATCCTCGTCTATGCGCCCACCGCGCCGAACCCGCTGTCTGGGATGATGCTCATCGTGCCGAAGGACAAGGTCACGGAGCTAGACATCGCGGTCGAGGATGCTCTTTCGATGGTTCTCTCCAGCGGGTCTGTTCTACCAGCAAGCCTGAGCACTTCCGAAACACAGACCTCCCGGCCCAGGTTCAATCCGTTCAGATGGCGCACGAAGAAGGAGTAACTATGACAATCTTCAAGGACAAACAGTACTTTCGTGTAAACCTGGAAAAGGAGGCGGATGAGGCACTCTGGCTGCGCTGCAAGTCGTGCGGTGAGCTTGTCTTCAAGAAGCGGGTGCGGGAGAACAACAACATCTGCCCCAATTGCGGCGAATACTTCTTTCTCACCGCCAGGGAGCGGATCGAATCCCTGATCGATGAGGAGAGCTTCGAGGATGTCTCCAAGCCGATCGTGGCCGACGATCCTCTCGGTTTCCAGGATGAGAAGCCCTATCCACAGCGCCTGGAGGAGGCGCAGGAGAAGACGGGCCTGCCCAGTGCGATCATTCTGGCGAGCGCGAGCATCTCAAAGATCCCGGTGGTGATCGGAGTGATGGAGTTTCAGTTCATCGGTGGGAGCATGGGCTCGGTCATGGGAGAGCAGATCTGCCACGGGATGGAGGAGGCAATCGAGCGCCGCTGCCCGTTCGTCTTGGTCTCTTCATCCGGGGGAGCACGGATGCAAGAAGGGGCGTTTGCCCTGCTGCAGATGGTGAAGACAACAGCCGTGCGTGCCCGCTTGGCTAAGGAGCGCCTGCCGTTCATCTCGGTCATGACGTATCCCACGACCGGCGGGGTACAGGCATCGATCGCCAGCTTGGGGGACATCATCATCGCCGAGAAGGGAGCGATGATTGGCTTCGCCGGCCGGCGGGTGATCAAGGAGACGATCGCTGAGGAGCTGCCGAAGAACTTCCAGACGGAGGCCTTCGCCTTGGAACACGGGATGATCGATCGGGTGGCAAGGCGCGAGGAGCTGCGCAGCGAGCTGGCTGCGGTCCTCGGCTTCTTCCAGGAGGGGACAAGATGAGCGACGAGAGAACGCTGGACTTGCTGGAGGCGAAGATCCAGGAGCTGCGCGAGCTGAACAAGGCGGATGGCCTGGAGCTGTCCGCGGAGATCTCCAAGCTGGAGAGGAAACTGGCCCAGCTGCGTACAGAGCTGTATGCCAATCTCGGTGACTGGGAACGCGTGCGGATAGCGAGAAACCCCAAGCGCCCCTACTCTCTCGACTATATCGGAGAGGTCTTCTCCGGGTTCTACGAGCTGCATGGAGACCGCTTAGGAGGGGATGATCGCGCACTCATAACCGGTCTTGCCGAACTGGACGGGAGAAGGGTGGTGATCATCGCCCAACAGAAGGGGCGCGATCCTGCGGAGAACAAGGAACGCTACTTCGGGATGGTTCGCCCGCAGGGGTATCATAAGGCTGTCAGGATAATGCGCCTGGCGGAGCGTTTCGGCTTTCCCATCATCAGCCTGATCGATACCCCTGGCGCCTACCCCGGCCTTGAATCGGAGGAGAAGAACATCGGCGGAGCGATCGCATCGAGCATCCTCTCTATGCTGGAGATAGAGGTCCCGACGATCGCTGTGATTATCGGCGAGGGAGGTTCCGGTGGCGCGGTGGCGATCGGGGCGGCGGACCGCCTGTTGATGCTGGAGAACGCGATCTTCTCGGTGATCAGCCCCGAAGGGGCGGCGGCGATCCTCTGGAAGAGCAAGGAGCGGGTGAAGGAAGCGGCTGTTGCGCTGAAGCTCACCGCCCCTGACCTCCTCAACCTCGGAGTGATCGATGAGGTCATCCCCGAACCGCTCGGTGGAGCGCACAAGGATGTGTCGCAGGTCATGGCCGCCTTCAAGGAGAGCCTCGTTCGCAACCTCGCTGACCTGGGCGAGAAGAGCGTGCAGGAACTGCTAACGCAGCGCTACGAGCGTTACCGAAAGATCGGGCGGTACAACACGCTGTCGGATTGATACTCGTTCCTCCCAACATAATGGCACATTGAGAAAGAGCGAAAAAACAGGTATAAGATCCCACGGAGGTTACAAGATATGGCATTTTACGGCGGAGCAGAACTACGAGAAGCCTACAAGCGCGCACAGGGTGGATCATACGCGTTCATGGCGAACAACATAGCGGAGCAGAACGTCCTGATAGGCCTTCTGCAGGGGTACGCTGAGAGGAAGTCCGACCTCGTGCTGCAGGTCTCACCTGGGGCGGCCAAGTTCGCCGGTGCCGGGGACAAGCTTGCCGGGCTGCGGAGCCTATCACATCAGGTGCAGATCCTGGGAAATCTCTTCCCGATCGGGGTCTTCCTGAACCTGGACCACTTCACGACCAAGGAGATGGACCTGATCGACATCGCCATCTCCGAGAAGCTCGTCTCGTCGATCATGATCGATGCCTCAAAGGAGGAGTACGACAGGAACATCGAGATCACGCGTAAGGTAGTGGACATGGCAGCGGGAAGCGGGATCCTCATCGAAGCGGAGCTGGGAAAGATCAAGGGAGTTGAGGATGAGATCGCTTCCCTGGACGCGTTCTACACCGACCCGGATGAGGCGGTCGAGTTCATGAAGCGGAGCGGTGCTGATCTACTGGCGATCTCCGTTGGGACCCAGCATGGCGTCTCCAAGGGGAAGGACGTTGTCCTGCGCACGGACATCGCAGACAAGGTGCACAAGCGCCTGGTGGAGAACGGGCTCGACGTCCCCCTTGTCCTGCACGGTACCTCTGGCCTGTTGGCGGAGCAAATCCGTGAGATCATCCGCTACGGGATATGCAAGTTGAACAAGGACACCCGCTACCAGTACGAGTACGCGCGTGCGGCACACGATTTCTACATTTCCCACACCTCGTCGATCGTCCCGCCGGAGGGCGTCCCAGACGATGCCAACGGCCTCTTCTCGAAGAGCGACTGGACCCCGGTAAAGAAGGACTTCGACCCTCGCGCCGTGGGCAGGGCGATCCAGGAGCGGATCAAGCACGTGGCGATGGAGCTGATCGATCAGGCAGGGAGCGCAAATCATACAATCGTTGGAGGGAACTAGCATGAAGAGAGCAGGAATACTGACCGGTGGCGGTGACTCGCCTGGGATCAACGCGGCGATCAGATCCGTCGTCCGCTTCGGATACAAGCAGGGCGTGGAGACGATCGGCTTTCGCGAGGGTTGGCTCGGACCGATGGAGGACCTGACGAAGCCGCTTGAGGTGAAGGATGTGTCAGGGATCCTCCATATCGGAGGGACGATCCTCGGCAGCTCGCGCACGAACCCGTTCAACATCGAGGGCGGGGTGGAGAAGATCCTCGGTACGCTGAAACGCAACGCGATCGACTTCCTCATCGCAATCGGCGGGGATGATACACTCGGCGTTGCCCATCGCCTCGCTGAGCATGGGGTAAATGTCGTAGGGATTCCGCAGACGATCGATAATGACATCGCCATGACCGACTACGCCATCGGCTACGCCTCGGCCCTCGATGTGATCACCGAGGCGCTCGATCGCCTGCATACCACCGCCTTCTCGCACCATCGTGTCCTCATCCTCGAGGTGATGGGGCGCGATGCCGGCTGGCTGAGCCTGATGGGAGGGATCGCTGGCGGAGCGGATGTGATCATAATTCCAGAGCAGGAGTTCGACATCGAGGAGGTGCACCGCAAGATCCTCCATCGCCAATCGCGCAAGAAACACTTCAGTATCATCATCGTTGCAGAGGGGGCGACACCCAAGGGGCTCGATGGACAGGTCCTCGCCGAAGCTGAGGTCGACTCGTTCGGACACGTCCGTCTCGGCGGCGTGGGGCAGTATATTGCCAACCAGCTCTCCAAGATGATGCAGATGCCAGTGCGAGTGACCAACCTCGCCTACCTGCAGCGCGGAGGGAGCCCCGCGCCGTTCGATCGAATCCTCGCCACGAGGTTCGGGGCCGCGGCTGTCGAGTTTGCTCTCCAGGACAGGTTCGACGTGATGACCGCCGTTCAGGGTACACAGATCGTGGCCGTCAGCCTGGAGGAAGCGCTGCGCGAGTCCCGCCCGGTCGACCCAGGACTCTTCTACCTGATCGATCTGTTCGAATAGCTACAGCAACGTGGCCTCGCTCTCCTTATCGAACAGGTGGAGGGTGTTGAGGTTAGGAGAGAGCTTGATGGTGGAATCGATCTCTACGTGCTGATGCGGATCGAGGTTTGCCACCACCTGTTCCCCGCCGCAGTCAGCGTACACGAGGAGCTCGTTACCGAGCGGTTCGGTTACCTTCACCTTCACCTGCAGCAGGTTCTCCCCCTCCGACACGGGACCGGTGAGGTCCTCCGGCCTGATGCCGAGGACCACCTGCTCGGGAACGGTGTCGATCCTCCCGTTGCTCGGAAGGGTGATGGTGAACCCCTCTCCGGTGAGGATCAGATTACCGTTGCTCAGCGTCGCCCGCGCTGGAAGGAAGTTCATCGCCGGACTGCCGATGAACCCAGCAACAAATTGGTTGGAAGGATGATCGTAGGTCTCCTGCGGTGATGCGTACTGGTGGATCACTCCATCACGCATGACAGCGATCTTGCTCCCCAGGGTCATCGCCTCCACCTGGTCGTGCGTTACATACACGGTCGTCGTCTGCAGCTTGTGGTGTAGCTGCTCTAGCTCCGTCCTCATCTGCACGCGCAGCTTAGCATCGAGGTTGGAGAGCGGCTCATCGAACAGGAACACCTTCGGGTTGCGCACGATCGCCCTACCGACCGCCACCCGCTGTCTCTGACCACCCGAGAGCTCTCTTGGCTTGCTCTTCAGCTTCCCTTCAATACCGAGGAGGGAGGCAGCAGCGTGCACGCGCTCTTCAATCTCCTTCTTCGGTATCTTGCGCAGCTTGAGACCGAAGGCCATGTTGTTGTACACGTCCATGTGGGGATAGAGAGCGTAGTTCTGGAACACCATGGCGATGTCGCGGTCCTTCGGTGGAACGCGGTTGACCACCTTCTCCCCAATCTTCACCTCACCGCTCGTCACTTCCTCCAACCCGGCGATCATGCGCAGCGTCGTCGTCTTGCCACAGCCGGACGGACCGACGAGCACGGTGAACGCACCATCATCTACCTTCAGATCGATCCCCTTCACTGCGACAAAGTCACCAAACTTCTTCATTACCTTCTCTAACACTACCTCTGCCATCGACCCTCCTGTAAAGCTTTTTTTTCTCATGAAAACATTCCTGGAGAAAGACCTCCGCCCAATACTACCACAAAAAGGCCCGAAGGTGAAACCAGTGGTCGGTCAGGCGTGCAGGCCGCGATCAGCGCCTGCC
>JAGGSM010000181.1 GCA_021159105.1 Candidatus Bipolaricaulota bacterium | reverse complement strand
AGCTTGTTGTCGCCCCAGATGAGCTTGTTCGTCCAGCCTTTGAGTTGGCGGCCGCGCATATCCAGAGAGATCCCTGCGGCAGTTAATAGCGGAGTGACATCAGTTGTCTCTTCCGGCTTTTCGGCACGCGGTTCGTCGACCTGCTCGATCACTTGAAACGGGAGGACGATATTGCAGACCTCGTTTGTCTTCCCATTCCAGACGAGTTCCACTTCTCGCTTATCCTCAAACAGAAGAAAGCGGTACTTGTCGGGAAGCGGCTTATCCGCTTCGATATAGCGGATGATCTCCTGCTTCTCCTGATCAGTCAGTCTCGCCATTCAAGCATCCTTTGTTCCTCATTCTACAGATACACCCAGAGTATTAAGCTGAACCTACATTTCACGCTTCTTCTCCTTGTCGACGACGACAGCATAGCACGCCCTCCCCACAGAAATCAAGAGATACTCGGTGATCTCCAGCATCAAGTATCCGAAATCGTATTTTCTACTGAGGGCTTGTGTGCATGGCGATGATGAATATCTGGGCGATGGGAATGCGTGTGGGTCGTCGGCACGTGAACATGCTGATGGGAATGTTGATGGTCGAGGGGGATCTCTCGTGCATGCGTGTGCTCATGATGGCCATCGTCGTGTGTGTGAGCGTGCGTATGCATCAGCAGTTGATGTGCGTGTGGGTGTCTATGTCGCTCGGAGAAGAGAATCCCCGCACCAATTCCTAAAAGAGGCAACGACAGGAAGAACGAAAGCGTCGGAAGGTCACGAAAGACCACGAGAGAGATTGCTGCTCCGATGAACGGTGCCATACCGAACAGAGCTCCAGTGCGTGCAGCTCCCAGGTGCCTCAGGGCGCGAACGAATAGGACGATGCTGATCCCGTAGCTCACGCTGCCCAGCAGAAGCCCCAACAGAATGTACCTCACTCCTGGAAAGGGCCTTCCGAGCGCAACTGCCAGCACCGCCGAGAAACCTCCTGCTACCAGCCCCTTGATCGCAACAATCCGCTTGGGGTCCTTCAGGGAGATGTGGCGCGTCAGGTTGTTGTCGAGCCCCCACATCAAACAGGCGGCAGCAACCAGCAGTGCTCCCGTCGAAATTCCCCATCTACCCGAGAGATTGAGTGTCAGAAGGATACTCCCTGCGGTAACAGCTGCAATTGCCACCCAAGTCCATCGCCCAATGAATTCGCGAAACAGAAGTGCGGCAATCACCCCTGTGGCAACAACCTCGAAGTTCAGAAGCAAAGCGGTCGTGGCCGCCGGGGTTGCACGCAATCCGTAGAGGAGAAGAATTGGAGCGACCACCCCTCCGGCCAAGATTGCCGCCGCCAACCAGGGCAGATCTCCGCGATCGAGCCCCGCCTCGCTGCGCTCACTTGTCGTAGAGACGCGTGCCCAAATGATATAAGAGACAACACCCAGACCGGCTCCAAGGTAGAGGAGCGCGGCAAGGGGTATTGGCTCGACCGACCCCAATAGCAGCTTGGCCAAGGGAGCGCTCACCCCGAATAGTGCCGCTGCAAGAAGAGCGTCGATAACTGGTTGATGCGCGTGTTTGCCGCTCCTTCGAATGATACGCATGACCATTCCATTGTAGGATTGCCGAGAGCCGCACGCAAAGCCCCAAGTGATGGAACATCCCATCTAAGTCTCTTCGCTTGAGGAGTGCAGCCTGAGCACCTTCGCGAGCGGGCCAGCTACAACAGAGTGAACACGCTGGGTCAGAGGATCTTGTCCCGAATCCATCGAAGAGGGCTCGATCCCGAACCTGTTTGCCCTCAGATGATATCAGACCAGGTCAGCAAGTACGATCCGACGGCCCTTGGCCAGTTCCCGGATTCGGGGTTGCGAACATATTGTTCGGTGAACGCTTCCTCAATGTCCCAACATCTGTTTCAGGTCTTCCAGGGAAGGCAGGCCTCGCGCACCAACCCGACCGATCTTCAGGGCGGCAACCGCGTTTCCCCACCGCGCCGCCTCCCTTGCGTCAACCTTAGCCAGACATGCTGCGATGAAACCACCGTCAAAAGCATCCCCCGCACCAAGCGTGTCCACAACCTGTGTGTGGAAAGCAGGAGCGTGAAACGTCTCCTTCGGTGTGGCTACCAGCGCCCCTCTGTCACCCTGCCTTGCAACGATTATGCGTTCACCGTTACAGAGCAAGTGGACTGCAGCCTCTACTGACTCGGAACGCGCCATGGGCATGATCTCTTCCTTCGCGTTCCCGAAGACAACATCCGACAACTCGATCGCCCGCTCGAACTCACTTCGGGTCTGTTCATCCAAGTCCCATGATTCCAGGCGCAGGTTGAGATCAATGGACACTTTCACCCCTATCTTGCGCGCAAGCTGCATTGCGCGCAGAGTAGCCTCGCGGGCTGGTGACGCCCGAAGACACATCCCGGTCGTGTGCAGCCAAGAAGCTGATTCTATCGATGTCCAATCGACAGCGTCTGGCGTCAGCTGCAGATGCGCGCCACCTTCCGGCGGCCAAGCGACGACTAGCCGTTCCCCATCTGGTTCAATAAGCGCCATCACCATCGGGGTAAACGCATCGTGGATCGTACAGATCCCCTGCACATCCACACCTTCGCGGACAAGATCCTCCTTCACCCACCGGCCGTACCCATCATCCCCCACCGCGGCCACCATCACTACTGCCACACCAAGCCGCACCAATCCTACGGCTACATTCGCCGCCGATCCGCCGCCATGCAACTGAGGAAGAGAGTTTGTCAGGTCAGGTGTGCCTCGTGTGCGATCCGGCAAGCGAATGACCATGTCCACACACGCGTCACCAAGGACTACCACGTGTGATCTCATCATATCTTGCGCCATGCCTCGCGGGCAGCCATCACAAATTGACGGATGCGGTCAAGGTCCTTGCGAAAGCCACCACCTGGTAGTACGCGGTTTGTGTGTGTGAGCGAGTCCACGCCCCAAGGCTGCACCACTCTGATTGCCTCGGCTACGTTCTCCGGCGACAAGCCCCCCGCCAAGATGACTGGTATCTTCACCTGTTGCACGATCTCCCGACTGATGCTCCAATCATGGGTCATTCCAGACGCGCCGATACCGGCGATGTCCGGAGCCTGACTATCCAGAATGAGGTAGTCGGCTACGTCCTGGTATGCCAAGGCAACATCGAGTGCCTCCGGTCCGGTAATGGAGACGGCCTGCATTATCGGTACGTTGGGCAGGCGCTCCCGCAGAGTACGCACTGCATCGGGAGGGAGAGAGTTCTTGAGTCCGCATAGATGTAGGATATCGGGACGGACTGCTCGTACCATCGTCTCGATTGCATCCAGATCTGAATCCACAGACAGGGCGACACTGACAGCCAAATTGCGGACTGCATCCACAATTGCCCGCGCTGTTGTGAAGTTCACCTCACCGGGCAGACCTGAATCGCTGGGGGTCACTCCAACATGGTCAACACCTAGCGCGGCCACAGCCCGAGCTTCATCGACAGTTTGCATAGTGTAGATCTGGATTTTCACGGATTCCTCCTTCTCTAAGCAATATTAGAATCGTTAAATGTCACAGCAGTCCCACGTACTTTTCAGGAGCTTAGTGCCCCTTGCCACAGATAGCAAGAAGCGACGGTCTTCCCAATCGAGGCAAGGCATCCGCAAAGGCAAGCTGCAACCAGCCACGCATCTTCGCCCACGCAAACGCCTTCCGTTAGGGTAGCATTGGATTATTGAGGTATACTCTTCCTATTAAGGGAGTGCTAATCAAGTTAAGCATGGGAGGACTATTATGATCTTTGCATCCATTGTAGCCCTAGTCGTTGGCACTGGAATGATAGGCCAGTGGATCATGTTTCTTGCAACTGGGCAGGTTCCAGAACTGAAGACTGAACCATTACGCATCCGCTTCCACCTGGTCGCTGAGTTTGCGACGGCCATCGGCCTGTTTGTGGGCAGCACCGGACTGCTGACCAATCGACCGTGGGGGCGCTCGGCCTGATGATCGAGCGCGCGTCGAACATGACATACCGTGACTATGTGCGTCAACACGTGTTCCTGCCGGCAGGCATGAAAGACTCTGACTTCTTCAACATGGAATACTGCACTGTGAATGTTGCCGAGGGGTGCGATCCTATCAGAAGTAAAGACGGAACGTTACTGGGATGGAAGAAGAACATCTACTCCTTCCCGCCCATCGGATCACCGGACAGCGGCGCTCACGTGACCGCCGTCGACCTCGATCGCTTCCTGCGCTCGGTCAAGAATGGCCTTCTTCTGTCCCCGGGAAGCACGCGGCTGTTCTTCTCCCCACAGATCCACTATCGGGATCGCGATGGATGGGAAATGAGGTATGGCACGGGAATGTGGTTCTACGTAGAGCCAAACGGGCACGTCGTATGCTGCCAGAAGGAAGGCTACAACGCCGGAGTGAGCGCGGTCATGCGGTACTTCTTCGACCAAGACATCAATCTTATCATCCTCTCCAACATGGCCGATGGCGCTTGGGATCCCTCGTGGAAGATGCACGAGATCATCGTTAACACGTCATAGGCGATGCCGAACACTACGGCGCGACCTCCAAGGCTATTTCAGCCATCACAGGGAAATCGCGCTCACGCTGCTGTGCGGTCGCGCTCTCGCCGGTTACGATACAGTCGCTCACGGTCAGTATGGAGAGGGCATCGACGCCGAGCTTGGCGGCGAGGGTGTACAGCCCGGCCGTCTCCATCTCAACAGCGAGCACCCCGTACGCTGCCCACCTCTTCCACCACTCGGGATCGTCTTCGTAGAACGTATCCGAGGAGAGGACGCCTCCCACGTGCGCGTTGACCGCGCGGAGCTGTGCTTCCTCGTAGGCCCTGCGTAGAAGATAGAAGCTCGCAGTCGGTGCGTAATCCATCCCGGAGAAGCGGAGCCTGTTGATGCTTGAGTCCGTCGAGGTGGCCATGGCCAGGATGATGTCGCCGATCTTCAGATGTGGCTGGATTGCCCCGCACGTTCCGATGCGGATCAACGTCTTCACGTGGTATTCGCTCACGAGCTCGTTCACGTAGATGGACAAGCTCGGAATCCCCATCCCGCTACCCATGATCGATACCCGCTTGTCCCCGTAGAGGCCGGTGTAGCCAAGCATCCCGCGGACCTCGTTGAAGCAAACAGCGTCTTTCAGCATCTTCTCCGCAAAATACTTAGCCCGTAGCGGGTCTCCCGGCAGAAGGACGGTTGGAGCGATCTGCCCTTCCCTTGCGCCAATATGTGTGCTCACCTGACACCTCCTTCAGTCCCCTGTAGGGATTGATCTCTCGCCTGCCCTTGGGCGTGCTTCTCACAAGGCCTGCTGATACGCCGTCTGAAGCTCCCCCATTACAGGGGACCTTCTACTTCGTCGATATGCCGAATTATCCGACATGGATTCCCCGCTGCAAACACGCCCTCTGGGATGTTGCTCGTGACCACACTGCCGGCGCCGATGACTGAGGCAGCGCCTATGTGCACGCCTGGAAGGATTATCGCTCCCCCGCCGACCCAGACATCGGAGCCGATATCAATCCCTTGCGCGAACTCCCGCCCCATGCGGCGCTGCGATGCACCCAGCGGATGCGTGGCTGTGTAGATCTGTACAGCTGGCCCGAACATGGCGTTGTCACCGATGGTAACGGATGCTGAATCCAGGATTACGCAGTTGAAGTTGAAGTACACGTTGCTTCCAAGAACGATGTTCGTTCCGTAATCGCAGTAGAAGGGCGGCTCGATCCAGACAGCATCACCCATGCCTCCAAACAGCTCTGTCAGAATGCCTTTGCGCAGCTCGCGCTCGGCATCATGGGAGTTATTGAGCGCCTTGCACAACTCCCGTGCCCGTCGCCTCCCTGCAACGAGCTCTGGATCCATGGCGTCATACATCTCGCCGGCGAGCATCTTCTCCTTCTCAGTTAGCATTTGGTCGCTCGCTACACTATCTTGCTTGGCTTCCAAGATCAGGCTCGACTCTCTGTGAGAACGAAATCCTTATCAGTTTCCAGTGCCGAGAGCAGTTCGCTCAGTTTTGCTACTGTGGGAACGGACCTGCCCTGTTCGTAGCGAGCATACGAGTTCAACGATGCGGAACCGAGCCTGTGTGCGACCTCTGACAGCGTCAATCCAGCCCTAGTGCGAGCCCGACGGAGAAGAAGAGCTGTTAACTTCGCTTCGTCGTTCGCACCGGCCTCGAAGTATCCCCCTCTACCAGGGAAGACCTTGACCTTGAAGTTCGGCTCGTTCACAAGAGATTCAATGGCGTCAGAGATCATCTCAAGAGCTTCCTTCTTCGTGCGTCCTTGAGTTACGACACCAAGAATGGGCACTTCGACAGCCCAGTACCGTCCTGATCTGAACACTCTTCCTTCGAATCTCATGATCCACCTCATTCGGCTTCCGTCAGGATAGCCTTAGCTGTGTACTCGTTTATCTCGGTGTGTCTCGGCACGGCGATTTCGCGCTCTCCATCTGACCAGATGTCATGCC
>JAGGSM010000010.1 GCA_021159105.1 Candidatus Bipolaricaulota bacterium | reverse complement strand
GGGGATCAAGTGCCCTGAGGAGATATCCTTGATCGGGTTCGACGACCTGGATTGGACGGCGGTGATGTCCCCGGCATTGTCCGTTGTCGATCAGAACCCGTACGAGATAGGCTATCAAGCCGGGAAGCTGTTGTTCGAGAGGATCGAAGGGAAGACGGAAATCCCTCAGCCGCGGATCGTGAAGATTCCCACGGAGATGATCATGAGGGAATCGACGGCCGCTCCGTGCGTCAGAACTTGACCGATCCTTAAAGGATCTTGGTACATAGGTGTTAAGTTGCCAAGCATCTGTATGGTTGCTACAATGCGGCACTGGTATTGACTTTCGGTCTTCGAGGAGGGTGTGTGCCGTCAGAAACACAAACCGGATCCTTCCGGACGCGTTTTCTCGTTCCCGTGTCGCTCGTTTTGGCCCTGGCAGCGGTGTTTGCCTTGCAGAAGGCGTTCTTCCCGCCGCCGATGAGCGCGTTTCAGGATCGCCGTGAGATGATGGATACCTGGGTAAGCATCACTGTCTACGACCGCAACCCCAAGCTCGCCGAATCAGCGATCGATGCCGCTTTCTCCCGCATGGCTCAGGTTGAACATGAGGCGTCGATCTTCGATGAGCAGGCGGAAGCGTATCGCCTGAACAGAGACGGCCGATTGGATAACCCATCGGATGATCTGTGGACGATCATCAGTGATGCCATTGCACAGTACAAAGCGACCAACGGCGTGTTCGATATCACGGTGGAGCCCCTGCTCGATCTGTGGCGCTACAAGGAAGGGGCTGCCGTGCAGTTCTGGGAATTGAGCGCGGATACCCAAAAGCAAGAGATCGCGGAGGTGATACCTCTCCTTGGTGCTGATCGAATCCAGATGATCACCTCTCCGGCAAGGCAGATCGTTCTTGAACCACGGATGAAGATCACGCTCGGGGGGATAGCCAAGGGCTACGCCGTCGACCGTGGGCTCGATGTGCTTCGTGAGCAAGGCATCAAATATGCGCTGATCGACGCCGGTGGTGACATCGGTGCGTACGGGGGAAAGCCAAACGATCAGAAGTGGGAGCTTGCTCTGCGAAATCCGGCAGACGAGAATTCATCCCTGGTCACGTTTGCGATCACCGATGGCGCGATCGCCACCTCGGGTAACTACGAGCGCTTCTTTGACCCTGAAGCGAAGGTCGGACACATCATGGACCCGCGCACCGGATTCTCGTCGCACGCTTCGTCGAGTGCGAGCGTGTACGCCCCAACCTGTACGCAGGCCGATGCGCTGGCGACAGCGGTATTCGTCCTCGGACCGGTGGATGGGATAAACTTGGTGAACTCGCTCGACGGCGTCGAAGCATTGATCGTTGGCTACGATGACCCGCAGAGCATATTCAAGTCATCTGGAATTGACACATATATCGATAAAGAGAAGGGTGGGCAATGAACACACACGTACTAGAGGTGTTAGGCCTGAGGCGATCCGCCGGGGTGCACCCGCCGTCCAACAAGCTGGGGGCACAGGCAGCGATCGAGCGTGCCCCGCTTCCGCAGACGGTGATACTTCCGCTGCAACAGCACATCGGCGCTCCAGCGAAGGTGTTGGTGAAGAGCGGGGATGAGGTGAAGGTGGGTCAGGTGATCGCAGAAGCGGGGGGATTCGTCTCCGCTCCGATCCACGCCACCATCTCCGGGACGGTGAAGCAGCTACCGACAGTGGCGAGCTCGGTGACCGGAAAGGGCGTGCCAGGAGTTGTGATCGAGTCGGACGGGAAGGATGAATGGATCGATCTGTCACCGGCTGACCCGGACGAACTATCGCCCTCAGAGATCATCTCGCGGATCAAAGAAGCGGGGATTGTGGGAATGGGAGGGGCGACCTTCCCCTCACACGTAAAACTCTCGCCCCCGCCGGAGAAGCCGATCAAGACGGTGATCGTCAACGGTGCGGAGTGTGAGCCCTACATCACCGCCGACGATCGCCTGATGATCGAGCAGTCGGAGAGGATCCTAAGCGGCCTTTCGATCGTGATGAAGGCGCTGTCTGTAAAGCGAGCATTCGTCGCGATCGAGGACAACAAGCCGCAGGCGATCGCCAGGATGCAGCAGGCCGTTTCGCAGATGAAGTTTCCCGGCGAAGTGAGCGTGAGCGTGGTTCCGCGCCGCTATCCGATGGGCGCGGAGAAGACGCTGATCAAGACCATCCTCGGGGCGGAGGTCCCGGAGGGAGGCCTTCCGATGGACGTTGGTGCGCTGGTGCACAACGTCGCCACCCTGGCCGCGATCCACGACGCTGTCGTTTTGGGAAAGCCGCTGGTGGAACGGGTCGTCTCCGTTACCGGCCTTGTCAAGACCCCAAAGAACTTCCTGGTGCGCTTCGGCACGCCCGCCGCCGCGCTGATCGACCTGTGCGGGGGGAGCGATGAGCGCGCCGACGAGCTGATCTTCGGCGGCCCGATGATGGGGATCGCCCAGCCGTCGTTCGACGCTGCGATCATCAAGGGGACGAACTGTGTGCTGGTGAAGAAGAGCGACATCCGCGAGGAGTATGATTGCATCCGCTGCGGACGCTGCATCGAAGCGTGCCCCATGGGGCTGATGCCGCTGCAATTCGTTAACCTGGTCAAGCACGAGGACTACGAGCACCTGTCGGACTTCCACATCAACAACTGCGTTGAGTGCGGATCGTGCACCTACGGCTGTCCAGCGAACATCCCGCTCGTCTCCTACATCAAGGTCGGAAAGGTCGAACTGCGTAAATTGGGGGTGAAGTGATGGACAACAAGCAACTCGTGCTCTCGCCTTCGCCGCACCTGCGCGGGAGCAATTCGATCAAACGGGATATGTACATCGTGATCCTTGCCCTCCTCTTTCCGACGGCCGGCGCGGTCTACTTCTTCGGGCTGTACGTCCTGTTGATGCTCGCTGTCTCCATCATCTCGGCCGTGCTCGTGGAGTACGTGGCCAAGATGATGCGGCGGCGGCCGTTCCACATGGACGGGAGCGCGATCGTCACGGCGATCCTGTTCGTGTTGGTGATGCCGCCGCGGTCGCCACTGTGGATTGTGGGCGTGGGCTCGTTGATCAGCATCGCCGTTACCAAGGAGATGTTCGGGGGGCTGGGACACAACATCTTTAACCCAGCTCTCGCCGCTAGGGCGTTCGTGACAGTATCGTTCGCCGGGGCGCTGAGCAGATGGATCTCCCCGGTGCATTCGCTGCTCGCAGACGGAGTAGCCACCGCCACCCCGCTGAGCGAGAGCTTCTCCTACACGCTGAGCAAGCCCGAGATGTACAAGGCGCTCTTCTTGGGGAACGTCGGCGGTAGTGCAGGTGAGACATCGGCCCTCCTCATACTGATCGGGGGCCTGATACTGATCGCCTTCAGGCTGATCAAGTGGCAGGTGCCGGTCTTCTACATCGGTACCGTCGCCCTGCTGAGCTGGATCCTGGGGAGGGACCCGCTCTTCCAGATCCTCGCCGGCGGGCTGTTTCTGGGGGCGTTCTTCATGGCGACCGATTACGTGACGACTCCTCTGACGACGAAGGGAAAGATCATATTCGCCGTCGGCGCGGGGGCGTTGGTCGTGTTGATCCGCTTCTACGGGACGATGCCCGAGGGGGTCTGCTACTCGATCCTGTTGATGAACGCGTTCACCCCGCTGATCGACCGACACGTGCGACCGAAGGTGTTCGGTGCGGTGAAGAAGGCTAAGAAGGAGGCGGCATGAGCAAGGACAAGGGTTTCTGGCCGGTCATCTTCCTGACGCTCGTCGTCATCGTGGCCATCGTCGCCCTCACCCTGACCAACGGGATCACCAAGGACAAGATCGTCCAGGCGAAGAAACAAGCGGTCGCTGAGATGCTCGCCACCCTGTTCCCGGACATGCAGTCGTTCGATTACGATGAGGAGAGCGGCCTGTACACGCTCCTTTCCGGTGGCGAGCCGATCGGGCACGCGTTCATGGCACACGGCCGCGGTTACGGGGGGACGATCGACATCCTCGTCGGGGTGAAGCCGGACAACCAGTCGCTGCAGGGGATAAAGATCATCGCCCAGCAGGAGACGCCCGGATTGGGAGCGAAGATCATCAATTCCTCCTTCCTCGATCAGTTCAAGGGAGTCGGGGTGGACGAGGTCGACCTATCGCGCAATGGAGGAAAGATCGATGCGATCACCGGAGCGACGATAAGCTCCTCGGCGGTGGTGGAGGGCGTGAAGCACGCGATCATGAAAGAGCTTGGTAGCCAACAGAAGGGGGGGAATTCATGAGTTCTTTTGCGAAGAATTTCACCAAGGGAGTCGTAAGGTCGAACCCGACGTTCGTCCTCATGCTCGGGCTCTGCCCGACGCTTGCCGTCAGCACGTCGCTCGACAACGCGATCGGGATGACGGCGGCGTTCGTGTTCGTCCTCGTCGCATCGAACATACTCATCTCGCTGATCCACAGCTTCGTCCCGAACAAGGTGAGGATCCCGGTGTTCATAGTGATCATCGCCACGCTGGTGAGCATCGTCGATCTGATGATGCAGGGCTTCGTCCCCGCGCTGAGCAAGTCCCTTGGAATCTACATCCCGTTGATCGTCGTCAACTGCGTGATCCTCGGACGGGCAGAGGCGTTTGCCAGCAAGAACGGCGTCCTCGACTCGATCGCCGACGCTTTGGGGATTGGGACTGGATTCGGCCTGGCGATCGTGCTCATATCGTTCATCAGGCAGCTACTGGGAACGGGAAAGCTCGACCTGTTCGGGCATCAGCTGTTCAGCATCCCTGGGTTCAGTGACAACCCGATCTCGATCCTGATGCTCCCGATGGGGGCGTTCCTCGTGATTGGAACACTGCTGGCACTGTTCAGGTGGATGGGGGTGATCAAGAATGACTAATCTGTTCGTTATTTTCTTGAGCATGGCGTTGGTGAACAACATGATCCTCGCCAAGTTCCTCGGGCTGTGCCCGTTCTTCGGCGTCTCCAAGAAGACGAAGAGCGCGGTCAGTATGGGATTGGCTGTGCTATTGGTTATGCTCGTCGCCTCTGCCGTAACATGGCCAATTTACTACTACATCCTCGTCCCCTACGGGGTTGAAGTGATGAAGACGGTGATCTTCATCCTCGTCATCGCCTCGCTCGTGCAGATCATCGAGATGGCGATCAAGCGGACGAACCTCACCCTGTACAACGCGCTCGGGATCTACTTGCCGCTCATCACAACAAACTGCGCCGTCCTCGGGATCACGTTTATCAACGTGGATCAGACGTACACGTTCTGGGAATCCCTCTTCGCCGCGGGGGGCGCGGGAACAGGCTTCCTCCTGGTGCTGCTGATCATGTCCGGAATAAGAGAGCGGCTGGACCTGGCCGACACGCCACTGGCGTTCAAGGGGACGCCGATCGCGTTCATCACAGCGATGCTCCTCGGCCTTTCCTTCCTGGCGTTCAAGGGGATGGTATAAGTGAACCCTACGATCACTGTTCTCGTTCTCTCATCCATCGGCTTCTTTTCAGGGCTGATGATCTACGTAGCAAGCAGGGTCCTTCCCAAAGAGGACGAATCCCTCGCGGAGGCTGCGCGGATCAAGGAGTTCCTCCCGGGAGCTGATTGCGGAGCCTGCGGCTACCCTGGCTGCTTCGCCTACGCCCAGGCGGTGGCACACGACAAACAGGTATTCGTCAAGACCCCTTGCCCAACCCTCGCTCAAGACAAGGAAGGGATGAAGAGGTTGGAGGACTACCTCGGATTGAAGGCCGAGGCCACCGTCGGAAAGAAGGCCGTCGTCCACTGCACCGGTGGGTCGCATCCGATCGCCGAGTACGATGGACTGCAGACGTGCGCTGCTGCTGTGCAACTCTCCTCCGGGTTCAACGAGTGCTCGTATGCTTGTGTCGGCTTCGGAGATTGCGTCCGCGCTTGCCCCACCGGGGCGATGTCGATCGATGAAGAGAGGCACGTGGCGGTCGTCGATTGGGAGACATGTATCGGTTGTGGTCTTTGCGTCCCTGCCTGTCCGCAGGGCCTTACCGAGCTCATCCCGGCGAATACGCCTCAGTACCTTGCCTGCAACTATCAGGCGAAGCGGGACATCCCCGGGCGCAAGCGTTGCCCGGACGGGTGCATCCACTGCCACATCTGTGAGAAGGTCTCCACGGAGGGAGCGGTGACCTGGGACGAGAAGAAGGATCTGCCCATCTTCCACGTCGACCAGATCGACACCGCGATCGAGAAGTGTCCGCGGCACGTGATCAGGAAGACCGCAGCCTACGAGGAAAAGGAAGCGGAGGCCGTGGCCAGCACACAGGAGAGCGGCTGACCAGCTCACAAGCTTGTAGTCCTTTCAGATGAGAAGGCCCGCACACAGGCGGGCCTTCTCTCGTACCTCGGCAGTGAGGGCGGCTGACTGCCTGGGAGGTATCCTAGTTTCCGATATGGATGCGAATCGTGAAGTGCCACTTTCCGTCCGGCCCGTAGTACCAGTACCACCCGGAGGACGGCGTTCCCTGCTGCCACTGCCCGTTTGACCAGAACCAGCTTCCACCCGGATACCAGC